>JAEYPI010000143.1 GCA_023410885.1 Bacillota bacterium | reverse complement strand
ATCCAGCAGCTTTTGCTGCAGTTCCTTGCTCATGCACTCGAAACTCGACGCATAGATTGTTTTGTACTTTTTCATTTCTTCAATGGGAAGCTGACTGTCGGAAAGATTATAATCCACACCTTCAGCCATAAGATGCTCAGCAAGGCGATCCAGCCAAGGCTCCTCGCACCAGTGCTGCCTTGCCTGGTTTTCAAAATCCAGACCGAGAGCTGGCTCCGGTGTGAACAGTCCGGGAGGAATTTCCAATCCTTTGACGAAGGCATTGGAGACCAGGGGACTAAAATCCGCCCTGGCATACAGGGACTGGAAGCGGCCAAGCTCATAGTTTTTTAATAGCAGGGTTTGGGGCTGTCGGGTATGATCATTAAGCTCATATTCATGGACAAACCGGGTAAGCTTCCGGTAAAAGTCAAAGTACTCCTCACGTATGCGCCCATCCACCGTGAGAGGACAGCCATGCCAGCGATCCCGCTCAACAAGCATATAAAAATTGACGGCTTTAAGGCCGTTCATGAGCGCATACAGCGTAATAAATTTTTGCTCGGAAACCGTGGGGGTTTTGGGATTGTCAAACCATACCCCCGAAATAAACTCGGGTACAAAGGCAAGCTTGCTGGTTCCAGCCAGATACCGCATTTTTTTTCTTATTTCTTCCCCCTGGTATTGATAGAGGTAGATGTCCATTCCGGCCACATCAACCGCCTCCCGCTCCATGGCCACAAGGTCAACAGGGGTATAGTACTGGAACGCAATATTATGGTATAGGGGCAGATCCACTCCTTTTCTGCGCCAGTATGCCGTAATTTTCCCTACTATTTCTGTAATCTGCCTCTCCTTGAAGCTGACCCAATCGTAGCACTTGGCAAGCTGTTCTGCGGAAAACCCGGAGGGTGCCCGGACCTCATCAATGGAACCAATCGATTCACCATAGACCTCCGATAGGTGCTTTGCCGAACCGTAGCGTGTATTAAGAAACTCATGGTAAGCCCTTATGGAATCCTTTGAATAATCCATGATATAGGCACTGTCCCGGAAAAAATGACAGTATTCATTGTCGCTTTGCATAGCCACCACCGGTCCGTTGGGATAGAGGTAATCCTTGATTTGCTCGTAAACAGCGTCAAAGTATTCCCAGACCTCCTCAAGAAATTCCGGTGACGCATAGGACGGAATGGGAAACGGCCGGGTTGCATAAGGATAGGCCACCGGAGTCCCGTAAGGGGAACGAGCCATATACCTGGGATTGAACACAATGCGCTCTGGGAACCCAAAGCAGTCCAGTTCTGCATTAATGTGGGGACCTGGCCTAAGAAAAACAAAGAAATTTAGTTCTTTACAGAGGTCTAGAAAGCCTCTCAGGTTCTTTCTGGCGTCGATTGAGCCAAAATCATACTCCCCTTTTGCAATTTCATGGCCCCCCCAGGGGACATAGCTTTCAACCATGCAAAAACCCATTTGTCTTATCTTTTCTAAAATACCGTACCAATGGTCTGGTTCACTGCGCCAATAATGAAAAGAACCGCTCCAAAGCGGATAGTCCTTTCCGCCGATGCGAATTCCGGTATCATTCAATTCAACGTTACCCATAAAAATCCTCCCTATCCTTTAACAGCACCGGCGGTCAAGCCTTTAATGACCTGTTCCTGGAACAGGCCATATATAACAATAACCGGCAAAATTGCAATAAACAGACCAGCACACAGCATGGCTACATTGGAGGCATATTGTCCCTGCAGCCCCATAACGCTCTGGGTCAGCGTCTTGAATCCGTTGGAACGAATGATGACAAAGGCAAATAGATATTCATTCCAGCAATTGAGGAAAGTGAGTGTCCCCACCGTGGCCAGACCGGATTTACTCATTGGAAGTACAATCTGCACAAAGGTACGAAACCTGCTGCATCCGTCAATGGTGGCTGCCTCCTCTATTGCAATGGGTAAACCGTTCATGAAGCCCACCAGTATAAAGATGGCCAGAGAAACATTAGCAGCCGTATAGACTAGAATGAGAGCCAGGGGCTTATCGAACAGGTTCATGCCCTTCAATATGGAGAAGGTCGGAATCAACACCGTGTGAGCAGCTATCATGATTCCCATGGAGAAATAGGAGTACACCCATTTAGGCACCATCTTTCGGGAAATGGCATAAGAGGCCAATGAACCCATTATAATAATCAGCATCACTGAGGTAAAGGATACCAGTATACTGTTCATAAATGCTGTGGATATTCGTGCCATTTTCCACGCATCAACCAGGTTCTGGAATAACCACCGGGCCGGCAGACCAAAGGGGTTTGAGTAGATTTCGTATTGGGCTTTAAAAGCGTTCAAAAAGAGCCATACGAAGGGATAGAAACTGGTTATGCCAAACAGGGTCAACACCAGATATTTAGCAGCGGACCCAAGGCCCTGAAAAAAATTGCGAGTTTTCATTGCTACCTCCCTCAAGATACGCCTTCATCGGTTCGAACCAGCTTTCGTACAAGCAGTGACAGGATGAGTGCTACCAGCAGCATGGTTGAACTAACTGCGCTTGCATATCCAAAGTTTGACTTTACAAATGCGGCTTTATAGGTATAGATGGCAAGGTAGGCCGAGGCATTACCCGGCCCTCCGCTGGTTATGGCCCAAGCGTGGTCGAAAGCCTTAAGTGAGCCTGTTACAGCCAGTACCATACAGATACGGGTCATGTCCTTAACTAAAGGGCTGACAATACGCCAAAACACATACCACTGGTTGGCACCGTCTATCTTTGCACTTTCAAATATATCATCGGAGATGTTGCGAATGGCCGCCGCGAAAATAGTGATATACAGGCCGATATACTGCCATACCTGCGGGACAATCACAGAGGTTAGCACAACATCGGGGTCGGACAGCCATTCCCTTTTGAGCCCCGAAAGCTGAAGTCGGTCAAGAAGAAGATTGATTACTCCAAACTCTGAATTGTAGAGCAATGAGAACATTATACCAATAGCCATGGGTGCGACAATGACAGGTAGAAAAAAGACGGTCCTGTAAACCTTGAACCCCCGTGAGGCGTTACACATGAGCCAGGCCAGAATCAGCCCTACAAAAACTTGAAAGATCAACGATACCACCATGAGGGTCATGGTATTGGAAAAGGTCTTCCAATAATCGCCATCCTTAAATATCTTGATGTAATTTTGAAATCCTGCAAATACAGGCGCAGAAATTCCGTCCCATTTAGTCACTCCGTATCCGAAGGACATGATAAGCGGGATCATTGTAAGTCCTGTAAAAAACAGGAGCGCAGGTGCTGTAAACAACCAGCCCATTAACTTGCCGCCTTTATTCATATCTAATTCTCCTTCATAGTGAAAGAAGCGCCGTTTATCACAAGGACAAATGGCGCTTTTTAGTGAACTGCATGATTATAGTATTACATGGTTCTCATTTTGCCTCGTCTAAAGCAGCCTGTACCTTGTTGATAAATTCCTCCGGTGTGATCGCGCCTGCAAATAATTCATCCAATCCTTCAAACATAGTGGAAAGACCACTGGGGACGGGGAAGAAATTTTCATGCTGAGACAGAGCGGTTTGATCCTTGGTGTATTCAAGAACACGGGCAAAAAAAGGATCCAACGTTGAGCTGTCAATGGTGACATTTTTCGCAGGAGGCATTCCGCCCTTGGCCAGTTCACTGAACATTTTATCAGAGGTGATAAAGTCCAGAAGCTTAACTATAGCGGCCTGTTTAGCAGGATCTTCAAAAGATTTTTTGTTCACGATGTAGCCCATGTTGGAGGCCCCGATAGTATAACCAGCGGTTTTTGAGGTATCACCCTGATAGGCCGGCATATCAAAGAATTCCGATTTCTCAGCTATTTCCGGCTTCACATGACCCGCCATCCACGGAAATTCATAGATCATAGCTGCTTTCTCTTCATTGTAAAGCGCAAGGGACGGACCCCATTCACCATTTGACACGGTATCGCTTGGGAAGATTTTGTTTTGACGCATCTCGTCAATAGCCTTAGCGGCTTTCACATTGGATGGGGTGTTAAAGTTCCAGCTTTCCAGCATTTTGGCATTTTCTTCATAACCATTCTCAAAATTATAGGCTAAAAAGCTGATGTACAGATGAGAGGGCTGGCCACCCTTACTGCCCATGGAGAATGGGATAATGCCATTATCATTAAAGGTTTTGCTTACATCCATGAACTCGTCCCATGTCTTTGGGATTTCCAGGTTATATTTTTCAAACAGAGCTTTGTTAGCCAGGAAAAATCCCTTGAAGCTGGAAACAGGAATGCCGTAGTAGGTGCCGTCGATTTTGTAGAAGTCCCAGAAGCTGTCGGGGAAGTCTTCCTTCTTGGTTGCAGTAGAAACCTTCAGATATTCTTCAATATTCAGAAGCTCATTTCCTCCAACCAGAGGCTTTAGATTTGCGTTACCCGGCCAATAGGTCATGACATCCGCCAAATTACCTGTGGAGGCATCAACTTTGATTTTTGAGCGGTGATCTTCGCCCGGGGTTCCTTCCATGACCAGTTCAATACTGTCTTTGTTTTCTTCAGCAAATGTTTTGAGCATACCTTCAAAATAAGGTGCTTGTGGATCAGAACCCGTCCAGTTGTAAGAAATACGAAGTGTTACCTTTTCCACTTTGGGATCGACTGGTGCGCTCTGAGTAGGTGTGGGAGTCGCCGACACCTGAGCCGGTGTACTGTTGCCGCAAGCGCTGA
>JAEYPI010000133.1 GCA_023410885.1 Bacillota bacterium | reverse complement strand
CATTTAAGGCCTCGTTCAAATTCTCCGGAAGTCTCTCAATCAATAGTGCTTTTCGCTCTTCATCACTCATGGTATAGATATTGCGTTCAACGGAGGCAGGAGGTGTTAATCCTCTTTTAATTCCATCCAGACCTGCTGCCAGAATAACTGCAAAGGTTAAATACGGATTACATGAAGGATCGGGATTGCGAAGCTCAATACGGGTTGCATCACCCTTGACTGCCGGGATGCGAATCAGGGGACTCCGGTTCCGGGTAGCCCAGGTAATGTCTACAGGCGCTTCATAGCCTGAAACCAGGCGTTTGTATGAATTCACAATGGGGTTTGAAACAGCGGTGATAGCCTTAATGTGCGCCATGATACCGGCCATAAAGCTATAAGCCTCTTTTGAAAGTCCCAGGCTGTTTGTGGGGTCGCAGAATACATTTACGCCGTCACGAGAAAGGGAAAGGTTGGTATGAAGGCCGCTTCCGCTCATTCCCGTTATGGGCTTGGGCATGAAGGTTGCAGCTAGGCCATGGCGTCGGGCCACCGTCTTAACCACGATTTTAAAGGACATAAACATATCAGCAGCTTTAAGCGCATCCTCATAGTGAAAATCAATCTCATGCTGGCCATTGGCTACTTCATGATGGGAGGCTTCTACATCAAAGCCCATTTCCTCGAGGGTGAGACAAATATCGCGTCTGGCATCCTCACCCAGATCCAGTGGGCTTAAATCAAAATAACTTCCCTGGTCATGGGTGAGAGTGGTAGGCTTCCCGGAATCATCGGTATGGAAAAGGAAGAATTCGCACTCCGGTCCGACGTTGAAGCTATAGCCCATTTTACTAGCCTCTTTTACAGTCCTTTTTAGGATGTAGCGTGGATCTCCCTCAAAAGGTGTTCCATCCGGATTGTACACATCACAGATAAAGCGGGCTACTCGGCCATTTTGAGGGCGCCAGGGGAAAACGATGAAGGTACCTTTATCAGGATAGAGCATCATATCAGATTCTTCTATACGTGCAAAGCCATCTATGGAGGAGCCATCCAGCATATATTTGTTTTCCAAAGCCTGATCTAAATGATCCACCGTAATGGCGAGGTTTTTGGACATGCCGAAAAGATCGGTGAATTGAAGACGAACAAACTTAACATCATTCTCTTTAGCTAGACGTAGGATTTGTTCACGATTGAGATCATTATTCATACTATTTGCTCCTTTGCAAAATATAATTAAGGCGTTCCCAGAAAAGACATACAGCTTAAGTATACCCTCCCAAGAACGCCTTTGTTCTTAACAATAATTGAATTTTAAAAAACTAAAACTTGCATATCTTGATTAGATTATAGCATGAATAACTCAAATTTTGCAAGATTTAGTTTCATAAATTTCATAAAAGTTTAATAAGGGTGCTTACTAATATCTTTCATGATGGGATAGAAAGCATATCTCTAATGTATACCCATCAGTATTATATTGTAAAATGCCGGAAATAGAAATATAATTGGAATATGGTAAAGATTAGCTGTAGACATTTTTGATGAGCCGAAGGCAAAAGTCTATAGTTTGGGATAAACTTATAACCAATGGGAGTGAACTTCAATGATAAACAAATTAGCTTTAAGAAGTTTTGGTAATCATCAAGAGATAAATTGGGACAATCTTGGAAAGATAAACTTAATTATTGGTAAAAATGGCTGTGGTAAGACCTTCCTGCTTAAAGCTATGTACTGCTCAATAAAAACGATTGAAGATTATAAGCGTGGTGATGATAATCGCACTATAGCTGAAATATTATCTGAAAGATTATATTGGACTTTCCAAACGGAAAAAATTGGAGATATTGTTAACAAAAACTCTTTAAAACCTTTGTACTGTGAAATACTAAGTGATGATAAAGAGTTCAGCTATGAATTTGGCAAGGATACATCAAAAAAAGTCCAAATAATTACGAATATGACAGAAAAACGAACCAGTAATTCAATATTTTTGCCTTCGAAAGAAGTTTTGTCTATATACCAGATTATACTAAAATCAAGGGAACAAGATAAATTATTTGGTTTTGATGATACTTACATTGATCTTGTGAGAGCCTTAAGTAATCAACCTAGACAAGGTAAGAACTATGCTCAATTTGCCAAATCACGAGAAAATCTTAGTAAAATATTAAATGGTAAAATAGAATTTGATGGAGAATCAAATAGATGGTTTTTTAAGAGGGGTAATCAAAAATTCAATATTGGTGTGACTGCAGAAGGAATAAAAAAAATTGCAATTCTTGATACTTTGCTTTCTAACAGATATCTTGATACAAATTCAATAATTTTTATTGATGAACCAGAATCTGCTCTTCATCCTACAGCTATATCACAACTATTGGATATAATAACGGTTTTATCCGAAAGTGGTATACAATTTTTTCTTGCTAGTCATTCATATTTTGTTATTAAAAAACTAGCTATAATTGCAAAACAAAAGGATATGTCAATTCCGGTTATCTCTATTGAAAATGAATCTGTTGATATGTGTACTGAACCAAGGGTTCAGTACGATGATTTACACATAGGCATGCCCGAAAATTCAATTATAGAAGAATCTATTCGCTTATATAAAGAAGAAATAAAAGGAGCGCTAGAATAAAGTGATATATATAGAAGAGTCTGGTATGAGATTTGGTCCGTTTGACGAGCAAGAGGTTTACCATATTGAAAAATCCCAAATATACCAAGAACTACAGCATAAACTTCAGATGGCAGAATTTTTGTTAATGAGAAATAACAAAACAGTATGGATAGTTGAGGCAAAGTCGAGTTCTCCAAATCCTGAAAACCAAGCTTCGAAAATACAATTTGATGAGTACATAGAAAATATTTCGGAAAAACTTGTGAATGCACTTACGCTAACTGTATCCATTTTACTAAATCGTCAAGGCAATGCTATAAACGATATCCCTAAATGTTTTTCGGAAGGGATATTTACTAATTGCAGCATTAAAATGATTGTAGTTGTAAATGGACATCGCAATGAATGGATGAATGAAATTCAGGATGCAATAAGCCAACAACTGTATACTCAATCAAAAGTATGGAGATTTGACATTGCAGCAATAAATGATGCAACAGCAAAAGAAATTAATCTGATTGCTTAAGCAGGTGAAATCATGAGATGAAGGTTTTACTATAGAAGAAAGGTCGGATAATACGATTTCAAGTCATAGAGGAATGATGTAAAGACATCTAGCAAAACCAGTCCATCAAAAGATGAAACTATAACATCTGTGATTTTCATGAGGTAATAGCCTCCTATGGGCCTATTACCTCATGAAGTATATTGGATTCTATTCAACTTCCCGTTTTATAGTATTTTAGTTATATAGTGGCTCAAGTTCGGACACAAACACCATATGCCCGAAGCCAGATATCGACCTGGATGAGCCAGGCAAAAAGCTGTGGAAGAGCCATAAGCTGGCCAAACCAGGGACTTCCTGCCCCATCTTCGTTGTTTATTAATTCATTCAGAACCTTTTTGTTAACGAGAGGAAGAAGAGGTGAGCCTCCATCCGCTAGAATTCCGGATATCCATTCTTTTACTGCCTTTGTATAGGAAGGATTATGTGTTTTGGGGTAGGGGCTTTTTTTACGCCAGAGTATGTCTTGAGGAAGGGTGCCCTCCATGGCTTTTCTCAGGATACCCTTTTCCCGTTGCTCGAACATTTTAAGGGCCCAAGGAATATTCCACACATACTGGACCAGTCTGTAATCACAGAACGGAACACGTACTTCAAGGCCGTTGGCCATGCTCATACGATCCTTCCGATCTAAAAGCGTTGTCATAAACCAGGTGATATTGAGATAAAAAATCTCGCGTCTTCGGGCTTCGATTGGACTTTCACCTATAAGCCCGGGTACCTTTGACAATGTTTCTTCATATCTTTTTTTAACGTACTCATGGGGGTTTATGACTTCAAGCAGCTCCGGGGAAAGCACCTTCAAGCGCTCATCCAAGGTTCTGGCCCAGGGGAAGGTGGGAGCTTTGAAGAATTCCTCATGATGGAACCAGGGATAGCCTCCGAATATCTCATCGGCGCATTCGCCACTCAAGGCCACAGTGGCTGATTTCTTAACCTCCCGACAAAAGAGCAGAAGCGATGAATCCACATCGGCCATGCCCGGAAAGTCACGGGCCAGAACCGCATCCTTTAAGGCCTCCACAAGCTCAGGAGTATCAAAGGTCAACGTGTGATGGTCTGTCTGAAAGGTATTCGACATGCTCTGGATATAGGGAGCATCAGAATTAGGCTGGAAGAGGGAGGGTTTAAAAAACCTGTCATTATCAAAATAGTCGATTGAAAAGGTATTGAGCTTTTCAGGCTTTGAATGTTTAAAATCATTGGCGGCTACCGCAGTAATGATACTGGAGTCAAGGCCTCCGGACAAGAAGGTGCAAAGAGGAACATCGGCCACCAATTGGCGTTTGACCGCATCTTTAACCAGCCATGCGATTTTTTCAATAGTTTCGGAGGAAGAATCGGTATGGGGGGTGCTCTCCAAGGTCCAATAGCAGTCCTCTTTCAACCCGCTGCCATCAAACAGGAGCGAGTGAGCGGGCTTTACCTCATGCACACCATCATAAATACCATGGCCCGGTGTCCTGGCGGGACACAGGGTGAAAATTTCGGAGAGTCCTTCTGTTTTAAGCTGCGGCTGAATAAAGGGGTGCTTTAAAAGGGTTTTCATTTCTGATCCAAATACGAGGTTTCCATCTACAAGACTATAAAACAGGGGTTTAACACCAAAGTGATCGCGTGCTAAAAAAAGGCTATGGTCTTTTTCGCTCCATACGCCGAAGGCATAGATACCGTTCAGGTGATGGACACATTGGGTTCCCCATTCCATATAGGCCACCAGAAGAACCTCCGTATCGGAATGGCTTTTAAAGGAATGGCCTTTTGCCATTAGAATTTTTTTTAAATCCTCGGCATTATACAGTTCGCCATTATAGATGATGACATAAGCATGCTCACCTTTCTTTCGAACCATGGGCTGTGAACCTCCCTCAGGGTCTACAACAGAAAGTCTTCTATGGGCCAGCAGAGCATGGGTGGAGACCCACTCCCCACTGTCATCGGGACCTCTGTTCTTCAATGTTTGAGACATGCATGCAAGAATATCCCGTTGAGAAGCAATATCCTGCTTTAAATTAATCCAGCCTGCAATTCCACACATACTAGTCCTTCCTCCATCTATGATTAGTTTTGATTTTACAAGACATAAAGGCGTACGGAAATAATCCGACGCCCTTGTCGCAAGGAGCTATAGGTAAAGCTCCACTTCATTATATGAGGAATGGCTCTGGAATTTGCATAGGCGGATGGCGCTCAAAAATTAAATGGTTAATTAAATAATTAACAAATGAAAAGCGTGATTAATAGGGTCTTTTAGACTATAAAGAAAAGAAAATTAAGGTTAAAAAATTCACAAATAACATTCTTTCATAATAATAATAATAAATTATTATGAAAATTACAATACGCGAATTAGCTGAAATATAATGTCTTTTATTAGACGAAACGGCGAACTTTTACTTATGGGTACACTTGGAATTGCTGAATTTCAACAGAGAATGTATACTGAATACATAGTAAGTGCATTTCTTTTATTTGTCGTGTTTTTAACTAACTTTATCTTAATCAATGGAGTTGATTAATCATGAAATTGCATGTTTTTAAAGGTGGTGTACATCCTCCACAATCCAAGAATACGATGGGCCTTGCAACTGTTACAATGGGGACCCCTTCGCGGGTGATTATACCTATGGTACAGCACCTTGGTGCACCGTGTAAACCGCTTGTCAAGAAGGGTGATACAGTAAAAGTGGGTCAGATGATTGGCGATACAGAGGCCTTTGTCTCATCACCCATTCATTCCAGTGTTTCCGGTACGGTTACGTCAGTGGAAGCCCGCATTATTTCAGGAAGTAAGCCCATCCTCTGTGTTGAAATCAGTACGGACGGTCAACAGGAAGTCTGGGAGGGTATTAAAGCCCCTGAAGTTACATCCAGGGAGACTTTTCTGAAGGCGATTCGAGAATCCGGACTTACCGGTCTTGGCGGCGCCGGTTTTCCTGCCCATGTTAAGCTTAACCCTCCAAAGGACGCTAAGGTCGATACCCTCATTATTAATGCTGCTGAGTGTGAGCCCTATATTACCTCAGATTATCGTGAATGTATTGAAAACACGGCCAATATAGTAATAGGCATCCAGCATGTTTTGAAATGGACAGGTATCCCAAAGGCTATTATCGGTATAGAGGATAATAAGCCCGAAGCCATTAAAAAGCTGACTGAAGCAACAAAGGGTAGTGCTGATATCTCAGTTGTCAGTTTGCCATCACGGTATCCCCAAGGGGCCGAGAAAATGCTGATACAGGTGCTCACTGGTCGTCAAGTGCCTCCTGGCAAGCTTCCAGCTGATGCCGGGTGCGTGGTCATGAATGTGGGCTCTGCGGCCTTTATCGCAAGCTATCTAAAATCAGGTATGCCTTTAATTAAAAAACGTATAACGGTGGATGGGTCTTCTGTAAAATCGCCTAAAAACGTGGAGGCCTTGATTGGTACACCCATTCAGGATGTCTTTGATTTCTGTGGCGGCTTTACCGGTGAGCCGGGCAAATTGATTATGGGAGGCCCTATGATGGGTGTGGCCCTATATTCCACTGAGCTTCCGGTCTTAAAGAATACCAATGCGCTTTTGGCCTTAAACGAAAAAGAAGGCAGGATACCCCAGGAAAGCGCCTGCATTCGCTGTGGTCGATGCGTCAACGCGTGTCCCATGAATCTGTTGCCTCTCGATCTGGATCGTTTGGTAAAGGCCAACAGCCTAGAAGATATTGAAAAGTACAATATTATGGATTGTATAGAGTGCGGATCTTGCGTCTATGCCTGTCCGGCTAAGAGAACCATTGTTCAATCCATTCGTTTGGGTAAGGATACCCTGCGTAGGACGGCAAAAAAATAGATGAAGAATGACTAACAATGTGGGATCCATATAAAACAGCTTAGTCGTAAGATTGGAGGAATTAAATTTGGATAAGAGATTGTCTGTGAGCTCCTCTCCGCATATCAGGAGCGAAGTGACCACCCAAAGGCTCATGCTGGATGTTATTATTGCACTCCTTCCGGCATCCTTTGCAGGCATCTATTCCTATGGCATAAACGCGGCACTTATTATTGCCGTGACGGTTCTGTCCTGTGTAGCCTTTGAATACTTAATGCGTAAGGCACTAAAGAGAAGTAATACGATTTATGACTTGAGTGCTGTTGTAACAGGCTTGCTCCTGGCCCTGAACCTGCCGCCGGCCTTACCGCTCTGGATCGCGGTAGTAGGCGCTTTCTTTGCCATTGTAATCGTTAAACAGTTATTTGGAGGACTGGGTCAGAATTTTGTAAATCCGGCCCTTGCTGCTCGAGCTATTCTTCTGGTGGCTTACGGTTCAAAGATGACATACTGGTCCGAACCTCTGGTTCAAGCTTCTAGAAATGTAGTTGATGCGGTTTCCGCTGCTACTCCTCTGGGCATTATGAAAGAGGGTGGGAACCTTCCTCAAATAACAGATCTCTTATTGGGCTCATTTGGAGGTTCATTGGGTGAGGCTTCGGCCATAGCACTCATTATCGGAGGCTTATACCTGCTGGTTCGCAGAGTCATATCCTGGCATATTCCGGTACTATACATAGGAACAGTGGCGATTATTTCATGGCTATTAGGACCTGAAGGACTCCTGACAGGAAATCCGTTGTACCATGTATTAGCCGGCGGACTCTTGATTGGTGCGTTCTTTATGGCTACCGACTACACCACCAGCCCTATGACAAGGAAGGGTATGATCATTTATGCTGTAGGGTGTGGTGCGCTAACCATGCTGTTCAGACTTTATACCAATATGCCGGAAGGGGTTTCATATGCCATACTTCTGATGAATGTAACAGTACCCATGATTGACCGTTATACAAATCCTAGAAGATTTGGGGGTGGTGCTCATGTTTAAGGAGATTATAAAGCCTGCCTTGATTCTGTTCATTGTTTGCGTCGTTATTACAGGCGCCCTGGCCTATGTCAATGGTGTAACCGAACCCATTATCAGTGAAAACGAAAAAGTAACCGAGCAAGAAAGCTTGGCCAAGGTACTTCCTGGAGCTGAAAGCTTTACAGAGCCAAGATTGGCAGAAAAGCTCAAAGCGGAAGGTTATACCGTTGGGGATAGCGTTGTAAAGTTATACGAAGCTCAAAAGGGCGGGGAGTCCATCGGATATGTTGTGGAAGTTTCGACCAAGGGCTATGGCGGTGCCATGAAAATGTTCGTGGGCATTGATAAGGCTCAGAGTGTCACCGGTCTATCACTTACAAGCCATAACGAAACCCCCGGACTGGGTTCTAAAGCTGCAGATCCAAAATTCAGCGATCAATTTCTGGGCGCATTTCCAGAAAAAGAGTTCTTTGTTGTAAAAAGCGCAGCAAAGGCTGATTATGAAATACAAGCGATAAGCGGTGCCACCGTGAGCTCAAGGGCTGTAACCCGGGGTGTTGCGGATGCAATTGCGTTGATTCGCTCTATGGCAGGAGGTGTATAAGGTGGCAGAGAAAAAATCTTTAGGTTCGGTATTTTTAAGCGGTATTATAAGTGAAAACCCTACATTTAGGCTTCTTTTGGGTATGTGTCCGTCTCTTGCCGTCACAACAATGGCCAAAAATGGCCTGGGTATGGGTGCAGCAGCAACCTTCGTTTTGGTAGGATCCAATTTGGTTATATCCCTGATTCGAAAAATAGTACCCGACAAGGTGCGTATTCCGGTGTTTATCACCGTTATTGCCGGTTTTACAACCATCGTCCAATTACTGCTTGCGGCATTTCTTCCTGAAATCAATAAACAACTGGGTATTTACATTCCTTTGATTGTTGTAAACTGTATCATCTTTGCCCGTGCCGAAATGTTTGCACAAAAGAATGGACCCTTGCTCTCGGTCATGGATGGTCTGGGAATGGGGGCAGGTTTTACCCTTGCCATCACCATTATCGGTTCCATCCGTGAGATACTCGGAGCCGGGACTTGGATGGGAATACCCTTGACAGTCAATCTCTTTGACCCTGCAGTAATCTTTATTCTTCCGCCCGGCGGCTTTATGGTCATGGGCTTTTTGGTAGCCTTATTTAATAAAGTGACCAGCGGGAAAAAGTCTAAAACTGATTCAAAGAGCGACGCTGGAGACAACGGATGTGCCGCAGGCTGTCCCGGCTGTAGTAAGGCAATGCATGAGGTGCGTGTCAATAACATGCACCACGAGGCTAGACCTGTAAATGGGGGTGAAGCATAATGAAAGAGCTTTTTGCAATTCTGATAGGTGCAATGTTTGTAGAAAACTTTGTTCTCTCAAAATTTTTAGGGATATGCCCCTTCCTTGGAGTGTCTAAAAAGACATCGACAGCAGCGGGAATGAGCGGCGCGGTGGTATTTGTTCTGGTGCTCTCACAGGCTCTTACCTGGCTCATCAACGAGTATCTATTGAAAAGATTCAACCTGGAATATCTGCAAACTATTGCTTTTATTCTTGCTATAGCTGCTTTGGTTCAATTTGTGGAGACTGTTTTAAAGAAGATGATGCCCGCCCTGTATAAATCACTGGGTGTCTACCTTCCCCTTATCACTACAAACTGTGCGGTTTTAGGTTCAGCTCTTATTTTTGTAGAACGGGACTACACCTTTGTGGAATCTGTCGTGTTTGGTTTTGCCGCAGGTATTGGCTTTACCATGGCGTTGATTTTGTTCTCAGGTATACGGGAGCGCCTTGAAACGGCCGATATTCCCGAAGCCTTTAAGGGAATGCCCATTACTCTGATTGCGGCCTCCCTGGTTTCTGTTACTTTTATAGGCTTTGCAGGGCTTGTTATTCCATAAGAAAGGGGGAAAGACAACCATGGATTTATTAATTCCTATTTCAGTTATTTCGGGCTTGGGCTTGGCTTTTGGATTGGGTCTTTCCTATGCATCAAAGGTTTTTGAGGTCAAGGTGGACGAAAGAATCGGAAAGGTCAGAGAAATGCTTCCCGGTGCCAATTGCGGTGCTTGTGGATTTTCCGGCTGTGACGGTCTTGCTGAGGCCATTGTTAATGAGGGTGCACCTGCCAGCCGTTGTCCTGTAGGCGGCGTGGCAACTGCCAATGCCATATCCGATTATATGGGAGTGGACGAGGGCGCGGTTGATGTAAAAGTTGCCCGGGTTATTTGCCAGGGTACTTGTGCCAATGTTGAAACCAAATATGATTATTCCGGCATAGAGGACTGTAATGCTGCCAATGCCTTATCGGCAGGAATGAGTGCTTGCAGTTACGGATGCTTGGGTCTTGGAAGCTGCGCCAGAGCATGCCCTTTTGACGCCATTACCATTGAAGAAGGTGTTGCAAGGATTAATACCGACAAGTGCACCGGCTGCAGTAACTGTGTGGCCCAATGCCCCAAAGGCATTATCAAGATGATTCCGGTGCTCTCAGGATATACAGTGGTCTGCGCCAATCATGATAAAGGGGTCATTGCCCGTAAGAATTGCAAGGTGGGCTGCATTGCTTGCCAAAAATGTGCCAGGGTATGTCCCAGCTCCGCTATTACGGTTTCTGACAACCTGGCAGTTATTGACCCTGAAAAGTGTACAAACTGTGGAGAGTGCGTAACGGTCTGTCCTCAGAAATGCATCACTAACAGTATGGTTAAACGTTTTGAATGATCTTTTTTTTCATACAAAGCCACCTTTCGCCATTTGGTAAGGGTGGCTTTTCTCTTTCTCGACAAATTACTTCAGTTTCCATTAGCTTCGCCCATAAAAAAAGACCTGGGATTTTCTTCCCAGGCGTAAAAAGGGAGTGGTGGGTTCAATATAATTGAATGGTTGTACCTTTATCCAAGAAAGCCATTGCATGCAATGAAGAGGGGAACTCCAGAAGCTTGGTAGCTCCTCGCACTTTTGGTGCAATTGAAAATGGCTTAATGCATCGTTTCATGGCTATAACATCATTATTCCCATCCAGATACAGGACGTCCATGGGATAACGCATAAAACAGGTATGGATTGTAGTGCACGGTGATAAAAGAAGTCCGTAAACGCCTTCCTCTTTTCCCATGAGGCCTATAAGTCTGCTTTTAAATGTATTTGCTACCGTCACCGGAATCTCTTTTCCTGAAGGTGAACGATAACTCAATTCACCTTCAAGTGGCATGAATATCACCCAATATCAGAATAAAGGCAAGAGAAGTAAAGGGGAATAGGCAATTTGACCCAGCTTGGCTTAGGTACATGCAGTGTGATAGGGAAATCAAAGATTTAGAACGGTCTTTAGAGCATTGAAGCATTTCATGTTATAATATAACAGACAAATTAGGTTATGATGCGTAATTCATTATAGTATGCAGAATGAGGCCAGCAGAAACGTGTAGTGTGAAGTTGAAAAAAGAAGGATAGAATGCCACTCTATGCAGGACTATGAAATCATTAAGCTTTGTCTTGATGGAAAAACCGACGCCTTTGAAATACTGGTTAATCGCTATCAGCGGTTAGTCTATTCTATTGCATTGAATTATTTGAAGGATGCTGACCTTGCGGAAGATGCCGCCCAAGAGGCCTTTATTAAGGCTTATACTTATTTACGGTCTTATCGTCCGGAGTTTAAATTTTCAACCTGGGTCGCTAGAATTACCCATAATACCTGTATTGATCATTTAAGAAAACGTCGTGAAACCACACCCCTTGATGAGGCCTTCGAGGTAACGGACTGTAGTATGACCCCCGAGGATGCTGCCATTTCCAAAGAACGAAGAAAAAAACTTGAAGCGCTGATCAATGGCTTAGAACCCAAATATAAAGAACCGTTAATGTTATACCATGCCTCAGGGCTTAGGTATGAAGAAATCGCCGATTTACTGAAAGTACCTTTGAGTATTGTGAAAAACCGAATTTTTAGAGCAAGAAAAATGCTCAAAGCCGCCCTCGAGGGTTATTAAGCCGAGGCAGAAAGGCCGGGTGAGACCATGAAAACCTGTATCGATGAGAATTTGTACAATCGATTTATGGAGGATACACTATCAAATGAGGAACTCAGAGACCTTGAAGCTCATCTTGATGGTTGTGAGGCTTGTCGCGCTGAATATGAGGGGTGGCAGGTGCTCAAGTCTGCTTTATACTCAGTTGTCGAAATAGACGTTCCTAAAACCCTTAAAAGTAGAGTCATGAAAGAAATTCATGAAACCCAAATACTCCCGGCTAAACCATCCATGGATATAAGAAGGGGAATAGCCGCCGCAGTACTTTTACTGCTTCTTATGGGTTATTTGTTCCAACCCCTGCTTATACCAGCTGCCAGTGTACTTTTGAAGGAAGGGCTTTTTTATTTGTCAGAGATCTTCTGCAGTATCATTGGCTTTCTGGGACTCGATATGAAATTGGTTATGTCGCTTTTTAAAGCAATTATCCCTCTGGTCAATGAACTGTTTTGGATGTTTGCAATGGGCACCTTCATGCTAATTATTGGTTTCTTCTTATTGATCCTCAAGGGAAGGGCAAAACTTAAGTCGAACTGACAAATAACGAAAAACCCTTTTATTTTCTTGGCTCGTATTGTATAATAGAGACGCAGTTACACTTGGTAACAGCCAGGAGGAATATACAATATGATAGCTAAGGAAGTTACGATATTGAGTAAAACCGGTCTGGAGTCCAAGATGGCCGCCAGGCTTATCCAAAAGGCATCAAGCTATGAGGCAAACATCTGGATTCAGAAGGATGAGCGAAAAGCAAATGCTAAAAGTCTCTTAGGTCTCCTATCCCTCGGTATCAGTCCCGGTGATAAGATTACCATCATTACTGATGGACGGGATGAATCCACGGCCTTGACTGAACTTGAAGCATTCGCCAATAGTGGAATGACGGAATAAGGGTTATCAAATTGGAATGCCGGCGTAACAGCCGGCATTTTTGATGTGACAAAAGCTGTCGCATGCTTATAGTTGATTGCTATAATTACTACGTATGAGTTTAGGAAAAATGCATTCCTTGCATGCTCTCGCTATTTTTCAAAGGGCGAAAAAAAGCTGTCGCATGCCCATAGTCGGATTGTTGTAATAATTGCGTTAAGTGGAAATGCGTTCCTTGCATGCTCTCGCTATTTTTCAAAGGGCGAAAAAAGCTGTCGCATGCCCATAGTTGATTGCTGTAGTTACTACGTATGAGTTTAGGAAAAATGCGTTCCTTGCATGCTCTCGCTATTTTTCAAAGGACGAAAAAAGCTGTCGCATGCCCATAGTCGGATTGTTCTAATAATAGTGATAAGTGGAAATGCGTTCCTTGCATGCTCTCGCTATTTTTCAAAGGGCGAAAAAAAGCTGTCGCATGCCCAGAGTCAGATTGTTCTAATTACTTTGAAAAGAGGGGGTGTTAACATTGGCATCTATTAGTGAAACATTGAAAAACCTGCCCGACTCGCCGGGGGTTTATATCATGCGGGATATTGACGGCGTTATTATTTATGTGGGTAAGGCCAAAATATTAAAAAACAGGGTTAAGTCCTATTTCCAGCATCGTGAAGACCGCGATTCCAAAACAACCATGCTGGTGTCCAATGTGGACTCCCTGGAGTACATTGTAACTCATACTGAGGAAGAGGCGCTTATTCTTGAGAATACCCTGATTAAGCGACATAAGCCCAAGTACAATATCCTGTTGAAAGATGATAAAACCTATCCCCATATCCGCATTACAATGCAGGAGGATTTTCCCAAGGTGGAAATCACCCGGAAAGTCAATAAGGATGGGGCCAAATATTTTGGAACTTTTGTTAAGATGACGGCGGTAAAGGAATCCATTGAGCTGTTGAGACGGTTGTTTCCTATTCGGACCTGTTCCCGCCAAATTGTTGCTGAGAAAAAGCAAAGACCCTGCCTCTATCACCATATTGGGTTATGCTCGGCGCCCTGCGCGGGTAATATCTCTCGCGAGGAATATGGCGAGCTTGCAAAAAACGCTGTGGCGTTTTTAGAGGGGCGGCACGAGGACATCATTAAAAAGCTGGAGGCCGATATGGAAAGGCTTTCAGAGGAACTCAAATTTGAGCAGGCAGCCGTTATCAGGGACAGGCTCAAAAGTGTTACCGAGCTTTATAAAAAGCAGGCTGTTTACTCAACCAGGTTCGATGAACGCGATGTGGTGGCGCTCCATGCGGACAATTGGCATTATGCAGCCAGTGTGCTGGCTATACGCGGGGGACGTCTCATCGGAAAACGCGCCTATGTCTTGGAAGGTATGGGAGCGGCGCCGGCCAGTGAAGCCATTGAGTCCTTCATCGTCCAGTACTATGAGGCTAACCCTGAGGTGCCCAAGGAGATTGCCCTCCAGTTTGAACCAGAATCCATGGAGGCTCTCACCGAATTGCTTTCCCAAAAGCGTGGAAGCAAGGTTTCGCTAATCGTTCCCCAGAGAGGGGCAAAAGCTGAGCTCATTGATATGGCCGAACAAAACGCCAAGGAGGAGCTGGAGCTTTATAAGAAAAATGTGCTGGCAACTCAGGCCAAATCCCTTGAGGTGCTAAAAAAACTGCAGCAGGCACTCAAGTTGGATGCCCTGCCTTTGACCATTGAGGCCTATGATATATCCAATACGGGAAGTACCGAGATTGTCTCATCCATGGTCGTGTTCCGTGAAGGAAGGGCCGACACCAAAAATTACCGTCGTTTTAAGATGAAGGTGATTACGGAGCAAAATGATTACGGCAGCATGCAGGAAACTTTATTGCGCCGGTTTAACCGCTATTTGGCTGGGTCTGCCGATGAGGCTTTTTCCACCTTGCCTAATTTGGTTCTGGTGGATGGCGGGGCTCAGCATGTCCATGCAGCGAAAGAGGTTTTAAATGACCTGGGCATCAACGTTCCTGTTTGGGGCATGGCTAAGGATGATCGACATCGGTCCCATCGCTTGGTCAATGGCGTCACCGGTATAGATTTAAGCAAGGATAGTGATATCTTGCGGTTTGTTGCTTCCGTGCAAAATGAAGCTCACCGTTATGCCCTTCAGTATAATAAAAACCTAAGGAAAAAACGAATTGAGAAATCGGTGCTGGATGACATCCAAGGCATAGGCCCCTCCCGGAAAAAAAGTCTTTTAAAAGCCTTCGGGTCAGTGAAAAAAATCAGAGCGGCCTCGATTGAGGACATCGCCAAGGTTGAGGGTATTGGCCTTAAGTTTGCTGAGATCATCAAGGCCGAGCTTAACAAAAAGCCATAAATACCGGATATGCAGGAAGCTTCTTAAATGTTTCGAGGCTTCTTATCTTCTTTATTGGACATGCTATGGCTTTCCTCGTCCCACTGGTACTTGCAATGAAAAAATGATAAAGATATAGTATCCTTATGACAGTTTTCAAAAACGGTCATACTATGATCAGATCAACGCAAGAGGTTATTATGAATCATACCGCTTCCATTCTCAGAAAATCTCAGAACATAAGCCGCTTATCGCGCTTAGCTGCGGCTGGTACCGAGACCTTTATATATGGTGTATCCGATGCTCAGAAAAGACATCTCGCCCATACCCTTTCAGAGCTCTCAGGTCTGAAGGGGCTCTATATTGCATGGAGCGAAATGCAAGCCCGGCAAGCCTATGCCGACTTGTCCTTTCTCACCGGGGATAAGGCTGTTTACCTGGCCAATCGGGAAATAATGCTTTATGACGTGGAAGCTCGCAGCTTTGAGCAGACCTATGGAAGAATTGCCTCGCTGGTCAAGATTCTTCAGCAGGATTACCGCTTTGTTGTGACTTCTGCAGAGGCACTCATGCATTTCCTAATGCCACCTGACGACTTTAACAGACATCTTGTCACTCTTCGAGCCGGTGATACCTTTGAAAGCAGCCAATTGGAGCAAAAGCTTTTAGAGATGGGCTATGAGCGTGAGGAAAAGGTGGAGGGACGGGGACAATATGCCAGACGCGGCGGCATTCTTGATATCTTTCCTGTTAATGCCGATATGCCCTGCCGTATTGAATTCTTTGATATCGAGATTGACTCCATGCGATGGTTTTCTACTGAGAATCAACGTTCAGTAGGTCCCTGTGAGAGCCTGGCTGTTTACCCAGCCAGAGAAATCGTCTATTCACGGGAAGAAATTGAAGGCATTGGGAAGCGGATAGAAGAGGCGCTTTCAGAAACTCTGCCTGCGGTCATGGCCGAGGTGCGCCCCCTCTTAAAAAAGAATATTATGCGCTATGTGGAAAAGCTGCACGACAGCCATTATTTCACAGGTGTTGATAAATTCATTCCTTACCTTTTAGAAAAGAAATCCAGCCTTTTTGATTATTTATCGGATCGCCATCTGGTCTTTTTTGAAGAGCCCGAAAGAACCCGGGAGCGGATGCAAAATGAGCAGGAGGATCTCAATAATCTATGTGAAACGCTTTTAGAGAAGGGCATGATTCTTAAGGGCACGTTCTCCATGCTCCATGATGTTGAGACCCTTGTGGACAGAGCCAAGAACAATAGTCTCGTCACCTTGGCGCCATTTGAAGAAAGTCACTCCTTAACAGAGCATGAGGCCGTCAAGTTACAAGTCAGGGGGTCCAGCATCAGTCCTTATAGCGGCAGACTGGATCTTCTTTCCGAGGATATCCGCAAATGGACAGCGGATGATTATAGGGTTCTCATCCTATGCTCTTCCAAAGAACGCATTGAAAGGCTTCTTGAAGAGCTGCGGGAAAAAGGGATAACAGCCAGTGCCAGTCAGGAAGGGGAACCGTGGCCCGAGGGCATTTCTGTATTGGTGGAATATGGTCATCTTCAAACCGGTTTTATCTATGGGGATGAAAAGCTGGTGGTGGTGGCCGAAAGTGATATCGCCGCCTTTAGAGCTCATCGCAGCAGCAAAAAAGCCTTTCAAAAAGGTAAGCGCATTTCCTCCTTTACCGATCTCAAGGTGGGGGATTATGTGGTCCATCAAGCCCATGGTATCGGTGTTTACAATGGTATCGATCAGCTTTTGGTGGAGGGTGTCCGAAAAGACTATTTGAAAATCAGCTATAAGGATGGGGGCTCTCTCTACATTCCCACAACCAGCATGGACCTCATCCAAAAGTACATCGGCTCGGAAGGCCGGGAGCCCAAGCTCAATAAGCTGGGCGGGACCGAGTGGGTCAAAGCCAAGGCCAAGGTCAAGGAGTCCTTGCGCGTACTGGCTGATAATATGATCCGCATTCAGGCTGAACGCCGCAATATGAAAGGCCATGCCTTCGCGGTAGACACCGTATGGCAGGGCCAGTTTGAGGAAGCCTTCCCCTATGAGGAAACCCCTGATCAGCTGCGTTGTATTGTGGAGATCAAACGGGATATGGAGGCTGACACTATCATGGACCGTCTCCTTTGCGGGGATGTGGGCTATGGCAAGACAGAGGTGGCACTCCGGGCTGTGTTTAAAGCGGTCATGGATGGCAAGCAAGCAGCCTTCTTAGTCCCTACCACTGTTTTAGCCTCCCAGCATTTTGAAAACTTTAAAAAGCGTTTCTCGGGTTTTCCCATCAGGGTTGAGATGCTAAGCCGCTTCAAGACTGACGCCGAACAGAAAACCATTGTCCGGGATGTCCGAAGCGGTAGTATTGATGTTTTGGTAGGAACCCATATGATGCTTTCCGAATCGGTTAAATTTAAGGATTTAGGGTTGTTGGTCATTGATGAGGAGCATCGCTTTGGTGTGGAGCACAAGGAGATCATCAAGACCCGATATCCCAAGGTGGATATTTTAACCCTTTCGGCTACGCCCATTCCCCGAACCCTTAACATGTCCCTGTCCGGTATCCGGGACATCAGTACCCTTGAGGACCCGCCCGAGCACCGCTATCCCGTTCAAACCTATGTGGTAGAACATAGGGATGACATTATTCGGGATGCTATTCAGCGTGAGTTAGCCCGGGGAGGACAGGTCTTTTATTTGTTTAACCGGGTTCAGGGGATTCATGCCAAGGTCGCACATATCCAAAGCCTTGTGCCTGAAGCTCAAATTGGCTATGCCCATGGGAAAATGGGCGAGAGAAATTTGGAGCAGGCCATACAGGCTTTCCTTGATAAGGATTATGATGTGTTGGTTTGCACCACCATCATTGAATCCGGCATTGATATGCCCAATGTCAACACCATCATTGTCGAAAATGCAGATCGTCTGGGCCTTGCTCAGCTCTATCAACTACGAGGAAGAGTGGGCCGGTCCAGCCGACTGGCCTATGCATACTTGACCTATAA
>JAEYPI010000107.1 GCA_023410885.1 Bacillota bacterium | reverse complement strand
GTTTGCATGCTATTGACAGTGGGCGGAAGCAATGTTAAGCTTCAAATAGTTAGTTGATACTAACCAAGGCTGAACGCTTATTCTCTCCAGTGAAATGAAAAGTACCCCTTTGTGGAGAGCAAAACCTTAGGAGAAATCAAAATGAAATTGATCTATGGCCTGCTTGGTTTTATATGCTTCGTTGCTGGTTCTATAGGCTTTGTTCTACCTGTACTGCCCACCACGCCGTTTTTTCTTTTGGCCACCTTTTTCTTTGCCAGAAGCAGCGAGCGATTTAATCGTTGGTTTGTGTCAACCAAGCTGTATAAAAAGCATTTAGAGACCTTTCTCAAAAACAGGGAAATGACCTTGAAAACAAAGCTGTGTACGATTATCCCGGCCTCTATGATGCTCATGCTGACTTTTTTAGTTATAAACAATCTATTCATGAGAATCACCCTTATTTTTCTGATAGCTTTTATCTTTTTTTACTTCTTTACCCGTATTAAAACCGTACCACCAGAGGATAAAGCCAATCAAGAGTCCTGTAATGCTGTCAGTTCAGATTGCGAGTAAATGACATACATGGATGCTCTTGTTCTTCAAACGCTTCATATGCAAAAAGACCACCGATGATTGTGCCGTATAACGCTTAGTTGGTGGTTTTTTGCATAGCCTTTATATAAAGACCTGCTGCTTAAATGAATATTTAGCGTAACTTAAAGTAAAATATTGTGGTATAGTAGGAGTAATCGCATGTGATCAAATTGTTGGAAGAAGCCCAATTAGAAAGATCATTTCAATAACGGAGAAGTTGTTTTCAATAAGGACTTATTTAAAGGCTATGTATGAAATAGGATACCGCGCAATGAAGGTTGCTGCACGGTATTTTATTTCTTAATGATTTTCAGAAGGCGAAGGGAGCGATAAATGATATTGAGAAGCAACGTCTGGGCTTTAGAAATACAAAATAGGTAAGGAATCAAATAAGATGAACATCAAACAGAGGAGGACTTAATGAATTGGTATCAATACTGGAAAAGATAAAGGAAGTAGTCGTTTCGATCATTCCGATTTTTATCATTACGCTTATATTATCCTTTACCCTTACGCCACTGGATACACCGATTATTGTCAAATTTATTTTGGGTACACTCCTAATGGTTATAGGCATGCCCCTCTTTCTGCTGGGAATCGATATTTCCATAACGCCCATTGGCGAGCAAATCAGTGAAGTGCTCGTCAAATCCAATAAACTCTGGCTGCTTCTACTGGGAGGTGTTTTTTTTGGTTTTGTTGTGACGGTGGCCGAGCCCGATCTGCACATTTTGGCCGGTCAGGTAACGGCGGTAACAAGTGGGCGCTTTAATTCGGACCTCATGGTAATGCTGGTTTCCGCGGGAGTTGGTGTCATGGTCTCCTTTGGAACCTTCAGGATTTTGAAGAATCTTCGCCTGAATCGCTTTATGACCGTTGTTTATCTGATTATTTTAGGACTAGGCCTTTTCACTCAACCCGATTTTCTGGCCATTGCTTTTGATGCATCCGGCAATACAACAGGCTCTGTCTCGGTACCGTTTATACTTGCTCTTGCGGTGGGAATCTCCGGAATGACGCGCAGCCATGAAAAAGAAGAAAACGATGGTTTTGGTATGCTGGGCATCGCTTCAACCGGTGCCATTATTGCTGTTATGCTTCAAGGGATTCTTACCAGTACAGGTCCCCTTACCGGCAAGCTGCCGGAGGCAGAAGTCGTTAACAAGAATGCATTGCTTGATATTCTTACAAGTATCCCACAGTATGCGAACGATACGCTTATCGCCATACTGCCTATATTAGTTATTTATCTCATTATTCAATTCATTTGGATCAAACAGCCGCTCAACAGGCTAAAGCGTATTTTTTTCGGTTGTACATACACCTATGTAGGATTGGTTCTATTTCTCACCGGCATTAACACCGGATTTATTGAAGCAAGCCGACAAGTGGGCTATCAATTGGCGACCTTTGAGCAGCCCTGGCTATTAGTTGTTGTGGGCATGGTCTTTGGTATTATTACGATACCGGCTGAGCCGTCGGTGCATGTACTTACTCGACAGATTGAAGATGAAACAGTTGGCTCCATCAAAGCGCTAACCGTAATGTTAACTCTCTGCTTAGGGGTCGGAGTAGCTGTTGGCTTCTCCATGCTGAGAATTGTGATACCGACCCTCCAGCTATGGCATATCCTGCTTCCGGGTATGGTTATTGCCATCATCCTGTCTTTCATAGTCCCTGATATTTTTGTCGGCATCGCCTATGATTCGGGCGGTGTTGCAGCGGGCACCATGACGTCTGCATTTATACTGCCTTTTGCTCAAGGAGCCGCAGAGTATATTCCCGGTGCAAGTGTTGTACAGGATGGATTTGGCGTTATTGCTTTAGTCGCCATGACACCTTTAATTGCTCTGCAATTATTAGGATTGATTTATAAGATAAAGTCACGTCCGCTGATGGCAGAACTGGACGAAGATCTGGAGGAAATATAAATGATAAATACCGAGCTTTCGAAAGATATGTGCTTTAGCTTGCTGACCATTATCGTAAACCGAGGTAAAGCAAGTAAGATTTTAGAATTTGCCCGTGAGAAGGGTGCAAGGGATGTCAGTT
>JAEYPI010000071.1 GCA_023410885.1 Bacillota bacterium | reverse complement strand
AACCCCCGGCATCTTGGTCCCAAACCAAGCGCGCTACCAACTGCGCTACACCTCGAAGTGCAACGGATTAAATTATACATGGTTTTCTCCTGCTTTTCAAGCCCCAATTTCTTCTTCTTGTAAGCTCTGAGAAGTACCTTGCAAGGCCTTGGTCAGCTCCTCCCTATCCATCTTCTTGCGTGATTCTTTCTAAAACAGTTATAATAATTCTGCTGTAATAGACGAATTGAAGGTCCTCATGATAACCGAGGCCTTTTCTGGAAAGGCAGGACGACAATATGCTTCAAAAGGTGCTCTCAAGGATGCGCAAGGCCATTACCGACTATGAGATGATCAAAGATGGTGATAAAATAGCTGTCGGAGTGTCGGGTGGCAAAGACAGCCAGCTTCTTCTTTTGGCCATGCGCGAGCTGCAGAGGTTTTTACCTGAAAAGTTTGAACTGGTAGCCATTACGGTAGCCCTGGGCTTTGAAAATTTCGATACCAAAAGTCTTTTAGATTTTTATAATAAAATCGGGGTGGATTATCATATTGAAGAAACTTCAATCTCTAAAGTGGTCTTTGAAGCCCGTAACGAGAAGAATCCCTGCGCCCTATGCGCCAATATGAAGCGCGGTGCCATTTACAATGCTGCAAAGAACCTTGGCTGCAATAAGGTGGCATTTGCCCATCATATGGACGATGTCATTGAAACGCTCCTCATGTCTCAGATCTATGAGGGGCGTATCCACACCTTTTCACCGGTTACCTATCTGGATCGGAAGGAAATTAAACTGATTCGCCCCCTGATTTATACAGAGGAAAAGATGATCCGCGCTGCCGTCAGACATTTGGAGCTCAATCCGGTAGGAAGCGGATGTCCTGTAGATGGTGTTACTAAGCGCCAGACCATAAAGGAGCTCATTATAAGCCTGACCAAAGAGAACCGACACATTAAGGCTAATTTATTCGGTGCCATACAGAGAGCGGGTATTAGCGGTTGGAAATGGGAGAAATAATGCCAGCTCCGAGCTAACAAAAAAAGTGTAGAACAAAAGGGAGCCGTATCAATTTGAAACAGCTCCCTTCTCCAGAAGAATGCTTTTTAAGGATTAGTAAATGTAGGATTGTTCACGGGCCATGTCGGCCTTTTCCCACTAAGTACCTCATCAATTCCCTGTGCGGCATATAAACCCATTTTCTTCATTGCCTCATAGGTTACGGCTGCGGTGTGAGGGGTTACAATAACATTATCAAAGTTCAGCAATGGATGTGAGAGGCGGATTGGAGTCTCTGCAAATACGTCAAATGCTCCCCCTGCTATTGTTTTATCCTGGATAGCCTCAATAAGTGCCTTTTCATCGATAATTTCACCGCGTGCTGCATTAATGATGTAGGCTGAAGATTTCATCATTCTAAACTTTTCTTCACCGATAATACCTCTTGTGGCATCATTAAGCGGCATATGGATGGAAACAAAATCTGCTTCCTTGAATATGTCATCTATATTCTCTTTAAGCGCGATATAGTCGGGTAATTTTTCTTTTACTGCATAGGGGTCATAGCCAATTACGCGCATCTCAAAACCTGCATAAGCTTTTTTGGCAAGCTGCATGCCCACTTTGCCCAAGCCCAAAACACCCAGCGTTTTACCACTAATTTCTCCGCCTATTATTTTCCCTGCTGCATCTGCCCCATATTCCCGGAAACAATTATCTGTAGCTCTGGCTTTTTTTGCGCAAGCAAGAATAACCATGATCACATGTTCCGCAACAGCGTTAAAATTTGCCGTAGGCGCGTTGACCACCCATATTCCTTTCTGTGCTGCGTAATTAAAATTGATATGGTCAACGCCTACTCCGTGTCTTGCTATTACCTTTAATTTAGGGGCCGAATCAATAATTTTTGGGGTGATCGGGGCCATACGAATTAAAATAGCATCACAGTCGCGCGCTTCCTTTGCAATTGTATCCTCATCATCCGAGCTTCCGCGTATTACCTCATATCCTCTTTCTTCAAGGTATCTTTCACCGAACTCCATAATTTTTTGAGGGATAAGTACCTTTTTCTTCATTTTATATCCTCCACTGCTAACGAATTTACTCAGTGAATAATTCCTGTTCTATCTTAAGCAAACGGTTATATTTAACATTGCGCTCCAGTACAACAGGTGAACCCAGTTTTATTTGCTTTGCCCCTATAGCAACCGCAAGATCGGCAATAAAATCATCCGCAGTCTCGCCTGAACGCATGGATACAATGAGATCCATACCATGCTTTTTCGCCATGTTACATGCATCCAGAGTTTCGCTGACGGTTCCCGCTTGATTAATTTTAACAAGCAGGCCGTTTGCGCTGTCCTTTTCTATTCCTTTCATAATGCGGGAAGCATTCGTTACAAATAGATCGTCTCCTACGATTTGCAAGCCCGGCAGCTCTTTTTTCAGCTTTGCAAAGCTTTCAAAGCAGTCTTCCTCAAAAGCATCTTCCCAATAAGTAACCGGGAATTTCTCACTTAACTTTTTATAGTAAGCTATAGTTTCTTTTTCACTCAAAAGCTTTCCACCGATGGTGTATTTTTGGGATGACCTGTCGTAAAACTCCCCAGCAACGATGTCAATACCAAAGCTCGTCTCGTGGGCATACCC
>JAEYPI010000007.1 GCA_023410885.1 Bacillota bacterium | reverse complement strand
CTCAAACAGGTCTCAGGGCTTTTTCACTTAAGCACGCCGGGCAATTTTTGAAGATAGCCGGAAACCGATATGAATATGAAATGAATATGTTATTTGAAGCCGTAGAGATGGGCGTTGAAATAAAAGAAGTCAAAATAGAGACGGTTTATTCAGAGGGTAATAAATCCTCACATTTTAATCCTATAAGGGATTCAATTCATGTATATAAAGGAATGTTGAAGTTTGGATTTGTTGGCATTTTGTCATTTTTGACTGATATTTCGCTCTATGCTGTTTTTAGCTATTTTTTTGAAAGGTATGGTATACTGAATTTCATTTTTTTGTCCACTCTATTCGCAAGGGTACTTTCTTCGATTTTAAATTTCATCTGCAATAAAAAATTCGTATTTCGCAATAAAGACAAAAGCCTTAAAGTCTTAGTGAAATACTATATACTCTGTGTTACACAAATGCTTACAAGTGCTTCTATTATTAGGCTGCTTTATGATGTTGGATTTAAGGAGACGGTTCTTATAAAAGTCATTGTTGACATTTTACTCTCTTTTATAAGCTACTTTGTTCAAAAAAGGGTCGTTTTCATAAGGAGTGAAAGCAAAAGATGAGAGCAGTCATAAAATTTTTTAAAAAAAGATATCGTTATGGCATTTTGGTGGCTATCCTGCTAAGCGCTTGCTTTACCTATACCCTTTTGGATGCCTTTGTTATAGAAAGGTCATATGATATTACTGAGCCCGATACCGGCAGTGCCACACCGAAAGAGGATATTTCCGAGAATGCTATTATAACCAGCAATTCTTACCAAGATGATCATATCAATATTCAAATTAAGAAAGTGGAGGAAGAGGATGTTGTCTTCTATGTGGCCGATATTACAATATCCGATGCTTCATATTTAAAAACGGCCTTTGCTAAAGGGACATACGGCAAAAACATAACAGAAACTACTTCTCAAATAGCAGAGGATAACAATGCCGTTTTCGCTGTTAACGGAGATTACTATGGCTTTCGAGATGATGGCTTGATTATTAGAAATGGAATATTATATCGGGATTCAGCAAGAAGCTCACCTCACAATGAAACTCTTGCCCTATGCGCGGATGGGCAGCTGAAAATCATTAAAGAGGGCGAAAAGACAGGGGAGGAGTATTTGGATGAAGGAATACTACAAACCTTTTCCTTCGGCCCTACCCTTGTTAAGGATGGCCGTGCGGTGGAAAGCCAGATTCTAAAAGAAAAATCCTTGGTTTCCACATCGCGTAATCCCCGAACAGCCATTGGTCAAATTGAGCCGCTTCACTATTTGATTATCGTGGTAGATGGCAGAACGAAAACAAGCTCGGGAATGAGCCTTTCAGATCTGGCCCAGGAGTTTGAAAAGCGTGGGTGTACAGTTGCCTATAATCTTGACGGTGGAGGTTCGAGCACCCTCTATTTCAATGGCGAGGTCATCAACACACCTACCGACGGTCGGCGTTCAGGTGAACGAAAAATAAGCGATATTATCTATTTGGAAAGGAGCGGCACTTGATATGAAGAAGCTTCAAAGGACCAGTATTGTTTATGTAGGCCTTTCACTGTTTTCTATACTATTTGAACGCATATACTCAATTTTCAGCCATGGCATGTCCTCGGATGCCATGACTTATCTATTTCTCTATCCGCTTGTTCTTGGAAGTGGTGTGTATGGCTTGATAAACATCATCTTTCCAAGGGTGATAACAAGTAAGTATTACAGGCTCTTTTCCAATGTTTATAACACAGGGATTGCGACTTTGGTGACGGGGCTTTTATTAAAGGGTATTTTTGAAATTGCAGGAAGCTCCTCAGGGCTTTTGAGCCTATATTTCCTTGTGTCATACAGTTTATTCGGCGTCGCAATAATAGTTTTTTTACGCATTCTAATTTGCATGGAAAGAAAAGTGGATTGAGCCATGCAATGCCGGGGTCAATATTGGCTGTCGATTTGAACTGTTTCTTTTCCATCTAGAAACAAATCCTGCATTTCCCAGATTGGGACTTTTTTCAGTTAAGCTTCTATAAGTCGTCATACAGAATTCACATTAAGAGAACATAATAAAAACAGAACCTGAAGGAAAGAGTGTAGATAGTGAGGAGGGACGATGATGGTAGATGGAATAAAGAAAAAAGGTATTGTAGGATTAATGATAGGTACTATTATTATGTCGGGGTTGTTTGGATATGGTGGATCGTATCTGGCCAACCAATTAAAGGACGATGCCGTAATAAATGTTCAAAATAATAACGAAGAACAAAGTGTAAGTCTATCAAGCAGTAATAAGAAAGATACCGTCATGCAGCTTGCAGCTACAGTAACTCAGTCAAAGACCCTGACCATTCCTGAAATAGCACAAATGAATGAGGCCTGTGTTGTGGAAATCATAACTGAAACGGTGACAATGGGTGGAAGAATGGGACAGTTTGTATCTGAAGGTGCAGGGAGCGGTGTCATTATCAGCCATGATGGATATATTGTCACAAACAACCACGTTATAGATGGTGCGAGTAAGATAACGGTGAGATTAAAAAACACTGAAAGCTATACAGCAACCTTGGTTGGTAGAGATGTAAAGACTGATATTGCTGTTGTTAAAATTGAGGAAAGTAACCTGAAAACCGCTGTTTTAGGTAATTCAGACCAATTGGTCGTAGGAGAGCTTGCGGTAGCCATTGGCAATCCATTGGGTGAGCTTGGCGGAACAGTAACAGAGGGGATTATTTCAGCCCTTGATCGTGACATTGTGATAGATGGCGAAAGCATGAAGCTCTTGCAGACCTCGGCAGCAATCAATCCCGGTAATTCGGGAGGAGGTCTTTTCAATGGAGCAGGTGAGCTTGTAGGAATTGTCAATGCAAAGTCCAGCGGCTCCGATATTGAAGGCTTAGGATTTGCCATTCCTGTTAATACCGCAAAAACAGTGATTAATCAAATTATAGACTATGGCTTTGTACAAGGGCGAATTGATTTGGGACTTACCCTGCTTGATATTAATGATTCCAGAACAGCTATGATGTATCGGGTTTCCAATCTTGGCGTCTATGTACTGAAAGCTGAGAAACAAAATGGATTTAAATCAGGTGACAGAATCGTCAGTATAAACGGTACTAAAATGGCATCATCAAGTGCTGTAAAATCCATGATTGATAGCTTAAAGGTTGGAGAAATGGCTGAATTTGAAATAGAAAGAGGGCGACAAACACTCATAATCAACGTAATGTTGGAGCAGGCTACATCATGAACCAGTAAGGTAATATAAATACTGTTGGTCTTTGCCCATGCAAGTTCTGCCGGAATTCAGGCTTTGCATGGGTAAAGCCTTCTTATGGCAAAGGATCAATCGCCAATGAAAAGTACATGGAAATAGGGAGCTCTCCCTTGGTATAATGGTGCAGAGGAGTGAAAAGCATGTATAAAATACTCATAGTTGATGATGAAGAAAAAATCAGGGCTCTTATCAAAAAATATGCGCTTTTTGAGGGACATACTGCTGTTGAAGCGAGCAATGGAATGGAAGCGGTTGAGCTCTGCAAAACCCAAGAATTTGATTTTATTGTCATGGATATTATGATGCCTGAGCTGGATGGTTTTTCTGCCGTTAAGGAAATTAGAAAAACACGGGACATTCCTGTTTTGATGTTATCGGCCCGTGGTGAGGAATATGACAAAATTCACGGGTTTGAATTAGGTATTGACGATTATGTTGTAAAGCCTTTTTCACCAAAGGAATTAATGATGCGCATAGATGCCATTATGAAGCGAAGCGGAGGGCGCAAGGGCGAGAAGCATGAGCTCTTTGAAAGAGAAGGGCTGACGGTTGATTTTACTGCCCGCAAAATAATGATAGAGGGTCAAAATGTGGAGATGTCACCAAAGGAGTATGACTTGCTTTTCTATTTAATCAAAAATAAAAATAGGGCCCTGACCCGTGAGACCCTCATCAATGAGGTGTGGGGTTATGATTTTTATGGTGATGACAGAACGCTTGATACCCATATAAAGCTCCTTAGAAAGTCACTGGGGGATTACTCCTCCCTCATCACGACCTTGCGTGGTGTCGGCTACCGGTTTGAGGGATAAATATGAAAAATATAAGCATAAAATGGAAGATATTTTTTTACTTGATTGGATTTTGCGCTATTCTTCTGATTTTGCTCTGGCTTTTTCAGGTTGTCTTTTTAGATAATTTTTATAAAGCCATTAAAATAAATGAGATTAAAAAAAGTGGAAGTGCTATTGAAAGAAACATAGATAGTGAGAGCTTGGATGAGCTTGTCAGTCGCCTGTCCATTAGCAATGATATGTGCATTGAGATTTTATCGGAGAGCGGAGAAGCGTTATACTCCTCCGATGTGTTATGGGATTGTATCTTGCATAAATTGCCGCTATTTGAAAAGGCCCAGCTCGTTAGAGAAACCCAGAATGCTGGAGGAGAGCTTTTAGAGCATTTTTCCAGGGAAAATTTTCGTAATGAAAGATATAGCGACAGAAATTTTATCGGGAGAGTACCCCCTCGTGATATGGGGATGCAGGAGTCGATCATTTTATCAAAAGTGGTGACCAATAAAACGGGTGAAACGATGTATGTATTTCTTAATTCTGTCATCACACCTGTAAGCTCAACCGTTACAACCATTCGTGTAGAGCTTTTTGTGATTACAGGATTTATGCTGTTGTTTTCCATAATGCTCGCCATTATGATTGCCAAGAGGGTTTCCAAACCGATAGAAAAGCTCAACGATTCTGCTAAAATACTTGCCAAGGGGAAATACGACACGGAATTCTCGGCATCAGGCTACAAGGAAATTGCTGAGCTTTCAGATACATTAAACTATACAGCTAACGAGCTTTCAAAAGTGGATCATTTGAGACAAGAGCTAATCGCAAATGTTTCTCATGATCTAAGAACACCACTCACGCTCATTTCTGGGTATGCAGAGGCCATGCGTGACCTTCCGGATGAAAACAATGCAGAAAATGCACAGATTATCGTGGATGAAACAAAGAGACTCACTTCTCTCGTTAATGATGCCCTTGATCTTTCGAAGCTCCAATCTGGAATGCAGGGCATACAGCCCAAAAGCTTTGATTTGACAGGCAGCATCAAAAGCATTGTTTGTGCTATGAATGAGCTCTTAAAAAGAGATGGCTATGTTATCAAGTTTTTATATGATGAAGCGTTAACCCTGACAGCCGATGAATCCAAGATTGACCAAGCCTTTTACAATCTGCTTATTAATGCAGTTAATTATACAGGTAAGGATAAAACGGTTATAGTGAGACAAATTGTCACAGAAGGCCATGTAAAAATCGAAGTTATTGACAGTGGTGAAGGTATTTCAAATGAGCATTTGCCCTATATTTGGGATAGGTATTATAAAGGCGACAAATATCATAAGCGGGCGGTGACAGGTACCGGTCTTGGACTTTCCATTGTTAAATCAATCATTGAACTACATGGCGGCGAGTATGGCGTTTTGTCCAAGCCCAATGAGGGCAGTGTGTTCTGGTTTACCCTGAAAATATAAAAGGTTTCTTCACTCCATTATGGATGGCGATCAAAAAGGGCTGGGAGTTAGGAGCTTTTACATAGGGACATGATATGAACCGTAGGTTATTAGATAAAGGCAGACAGCGAATTTAGCTGTCTGCCTTTATCTTTTTAAGATTACAGCTAGGTTGTAAATAATAATTGACAGAATAAAATGCATATGATAATCTAGATTTAAGTAAATAATTTACTACAAAAAAGATAAATAATTTACTCGAAGGATGGCGTCGCATGGTGTTTATTAAAGGAATGGATATTTCTATACAACATGAAATTGAGCAAATGGGTGCTAAGTATTATCATTGCAGTAAAGAAGAAGATGCAATTCGAATCTTAAAGGCATTTAATGCAAATGCAGTTCGTTTGAGGCTTTGGTGTAATCCCTATGACGAAGAAAACAGACCTTACGGCGGAGGAACAAACGACCTGCCTACAACAATAGCGCTTGCCAAGAGGGCAAAGCAACAAAATATGCAGTTTTTGCTTGATATTCATTATAGTGATTTCTGGGCAGACCCTGAAAAACAGACAAAACCTAAGCTATGGAAGGATTTGTCGGGTAAAGCACTAGAGAGAGCAGTTTATGACTATACGTATGAAACGATCATTAAATTAGACTGCAATGGTGTTTTACCTGATATGGTGCAAATCGGCAATGAAATAACCAATGGTTTTATGTGGCCGGACGGAAAATTTGAAAACAGCAAAACAATGGTCAATTTACTGTCAGCATCCAGTAAAGCCATAAAAGAATATGATTCAAAAATTAAAACTGTCATACATATCGATCGGGGTGGAGATAATCAGCTGTATAGAAAATGGTTTGATGCCATTTCAGCAGCTGACTTCGACTATGATATTATTGGCCTCTCCTATTATCCCTTTTGGCATGGTACACTGGATGAATTAACCTACAATATGAATGATATATCTGCACGCTACAATAAAGATGTAATGGTTGTAGAAACAGCCTTTCCCTTTACAACGCAACAAATAGACAGCGATATTATGATATTTACAGATGCGCTAGCAAAAACAGTACCCTATAGCGCTGATTCAGAGGGTCAATGCAAATTCATGCTAGATTTAATGAATGTCATTAAGTCGGTTGACAATAACAGGGGGCTCGGCTTCTTCTACTGGGAGCCTACCTGGATCAATATCAGGCAGGCGAGCTGGACGACAGAGGCTGGTAAGAAATACCTCAGCAAAGATAGTTCTTTGGGCAATACATGGGCGAACCTAGCCTTATTTGATTTTGATGGGAATGCATTGCCTGCTCTTAAAATCATACGAGATTTTTGACCGATTTTCTATTTTTAGCTACAATTTTAATAGACACTCAGAGTATGCACCTCATATCTCGTTTTGAAAATGGAGACTTCGGATCGGACCTTGTGAGAAGGTCGATAAAGTCACTATTTATCAAATAGATTCAGGAGATGCTGCAAGATCAATGCAAGCTATCCCTGAAACATTCTCTTTTATGATTAAGGAAGGGTAGTAGGAGGAGGAGCGAAAATGAAAAAGTTATTCAGCATCTTACTTGCGTGCGTACTGATGTGTGTTGCAATGACAGGGTGTGGCGCATCTGGAGCAAATGCCCCTGACAAAAATGTCTCTATCGTAGTTTGGACCAATTTCATGGTTGAGGCCGAAATGCTGCAAAAGTACGCAGACCAATGGGCTGAAAAGACTGGTAACAAGGCTCAAGTCATTAACACGAGTATTGAGTTACAGCAGTTTGCTCAAGCAACTAATAATGCAGATGGTCCGGACGGTATATTTGGTATTGCCAACGATCAGCTCGCCAGCTTTGCAACCGCTGGATTAGTGGCAGAAGTACCGAATAATTTCTACAAAGACAGCGATTTTACCAATGCATCTGTTCAGGCAAGCTATGTTGACGGGAAACGCTATGGTGTGCCAATTGCTGTTGAAACCATCACCTTATTCTATAATACCGACAAGGTTAAATCTCCCCCTAAAACATGGGAAGATTTACTTAAGACTGCAAAAACAAGCGGAGGTATTAAGTTTGATGCCACTAGTATCTATTACGATCTAGGCTTTGTTGAAGCATTTGATAGTTACATATTTAAATGGGAAAATAATAAGTACGATATTAAGGACATAGGGTTGGGGAATGACGGTGCCATTAAGGGTTATCAATTTATTCAAAAGATGGTTGACGAAGGGTTCCTGACGGCCGATATTACCTTCGACATTGCAAGAAGCGCTTTCGAAAGTGGAGAAACAGCCTTCTATATCGGCGGACCTTGGGATGTGGACGCATTTAAATCAGCGGGCGTCAATTTTGCAGTAGCTGAAATGCCAACCTTGAATGGAAAACCTTTTGTTACTCCTGTTGGAACACAAGTGGGTTTTGTAAGCTCAAAAACCAAGAAAAGTGAAGCTGTTTGGGATTTCTATAAATATTTGATGGATGAAGCAGCTGTAGAAATGTATGAGGTGGGGGCAAGAATTCCCGCTGGCTTAAGTGTGCAGAAGAAGATAAACATTGATGAAACCACCAAGGCCTTCATGAATCAGATTGTAAACGGCGAACCCCTTCCATCTGTTCCGGAATTAGGACATTTATGGGAACCTTATTCCAATAACATGCGCCTTATGTTTGGAGGTCAGATTTCACCTGAGGAGGCAGCAAAACATATCGAAACGCAATTTAAGGAAGCGATTGACTTAATGCATTCCGGCAAGTAGAACGACTGAAGATTATTGATATTGTATCCGCTCACCTTTTAATTCTAGCTTTAAAAAATAAAAATCAGTTGAGTAAAGGGTTACCGGTGTAGGCAAAAAGTGAACTAGGATGAGCCGGTTAGGAGAAATATTAATGAGAAGAAGTAAAGACAATATAATGGCATATGGTTTCTTACTACCGGCTCTTATTTCAATATTGTTGCTGACTTTCTTACCTATGATTTATACGGTATTTATTTCGTTTACGAACTATAACATGTATCATCTGGAGAGCTTTGATTTTTTAGGTCTAAAAAACTATGATACGATTTTGCGAGGTAGCATTAAAAACATATTTTTCTCTGTACTTGGTTGGACTATAAGCTTTGCGACACTGAGCACACTCTTATCCTATTCTGTAGGTATGGGATTAGCCATATTATTGAATAACCCATTAATGAAGGAAGCGAAGCTCTATCGTTCTCTTCTGATTATACCATGGGCTTTACCCGCAACCATCGCCATTCTTTCTTGGCAAGGCTTGTTGAATGAACAATATGGCGGCATTAACAATTTACTTAGCTTAATTGGTCTTTCTGAAGGAATTCCTTGGATGACCAATGCCTTTTGGGCAAGAGTCGGCATCATTATCGTCAATGTGTGGCTTGGGTTTCCATATATGTTGAATGTGTGCCTTGGCGGTCTACAATCTATTCCTCCCACTTTTTATGAAGTTGCAAAGGTAGAAGGTGCATCCGCATGGTATATGACGAAGAAAATTACATTTCCAATGCTTGTAAGAGTGAGTATCCCTCTTGTTGTTTCTTCTTTTGCTGCAAATTTTAATAATTTCGGAAACATCTATATGATTACACAGGGCGGACCGGCAAGGGTAGGGTCACAGTTTGCAGGCAGTACTGACATTTTAGCAAGCACAGTCTACAAAATGACAACTTGGTCAAACCGCTATGATTTGTCGGCGACACTCAGCGTATTTATCTTTTTTATAGTAGGAACCTTAACTTTGGTCAATCTCAAGCTTTCTGGTGCATTTAAGGAACACTCCAATTACGAATAAGAGATATGAGAGATGAACAAGGA
>JAEYPI010000001.1 GCA_023410885.1 Bacillota bacterium | reverse complement strand
CCTTTTTTGTTTATTCAAAAGCAAGATCATTTATATTTTTGGGAGAGATTAAGATAAGTAGTCATAAGAGGAGCATTTATTATGAGTTTATTAGTTTTAAATCATATAACAAAAGAATATCGCAATCAAATGGTACTCAACGGTGCCAGCCTAAGGATTGAAAAAGGTGAAAGAGTTGCCCTTGTGGGCCCCAATGGTTCTGGGAAGACGACTTTGCTGCGTATTGCGGCCGGTATAGAGACCTGTGACAGCGGGGGTATTATTCTGGCCAGGGGTACCAAGATGGGGTATTTGACCCAGAACCTTAGGGACATGGATCCTGACGGTAGGGTGTTCCAAGAGACAGCCCTCTACCATGAAGAGGTGAGCAGGCTGGAGCAAAAAATTAGAAACCTTGAAGCAAGGATGGCTGAGCCGGAGCTTATCAATCATCCTGAGGAATATCGAGCTCTTGTTTCAGAGTATTCCAGGCTGATAAACCGATTCGAGAGTCTTGACGGCTATACCATCGAGTCTAAAATAAAATCCATGCTTCTGGGATTGGGACTAAAAGAAGAGTCTCTTACCCTGCCCCTTGAATGCTTGAGTGGCGGTGAAAAGACGCGCGTTGCCTTTGCAAGGATTCTTCTGGAGGAACCGGACCTGTTGGTGCTGGATGAACCGACAAATCATCTGGATATTGATGCTGTTGAATGGCTGGAAGGATTTCTAAAAAGGTATACCGGGGGAGTTCTTGTGGTATCCCATGATCGCTATTTTTTAGATCAGGTGGCAACGAGGGTAGCGGAATTAGGTAACGGAACCCTAGCAGAAAGAAGCGGGAATTACACAACGTTTATGGAGCAGAAAGCCCGAATGCGGGAATTCGCTCAAAGAGAGCAATTCAGGCTAAGACAGGAAATTAAGCATGAGGCTGACATAGCCGACCAGCTCAAAAGCACCAGGAAAATCAGTGCGTGGAAGAGCAGGCTCAAGGTTGTGGAGCGGCTCCAAAAGGAGCTGGACATCAATCTCAAGGATATGAAGGAGCAGCATCATCTCTACCATACGGCTGCACCAAAGCTGACTTTTGACAAAATTAAGCATGTCAGTGCCGAAATTGCGATGGCTAAAGGATTAGCCAAAGGGTATGGAAGTACACCGTTGTTTTCTGATCTAAGCTTCCTGATATCAGGAGGTGAAAAGGTGGGCATAATTGGACCCAATGGCTGTGGGAAAACGACCCTTATTAATATTCTACTTGGCAAGGACCAAGACTATCAAGGTATAGCCAGACTGGGTGAATGGGTAAGGTATGGCTACCTAGGTCAGGAAATCAATTTTGAGGATGAGGAGCGGACTATTCTGGATGAGCTTCTTTCGACTCGAGAGATGCCGGAAGAAGCAGCACGGGATTATCTTTCGAAATTCCAATTTTATGGGGATGAGGTTGATAAACAGATAGAGGTTCTTAGCGGTGGAGAAAAAGTTCGGCTTTACTTGGCGTGTTTATTGTTAGAAAGTCCTGACTGTCTGATTCTAGACGAGCCTACAAACCATCTTGACGTCCCGGCCCGAGATGCCTTGGAATCTGCTTTATTAGAGTTCAAAGGAACAGTAATCGCCATCTCCCATGACCGATACTTCCTGAACCGTTGCATCAACAGGATATTGGAGTTCTCCGACGGTACGATGAAGTGCTTTAACGGCAATTATGAGGCTTACAGGCTGGCAAAGGTTGAAGCCCAGATATCCAATGATACCGAGGAGGATAGAAAGAAGGCTTCTGGGAGCAAAAATTCCAGAATGGCCAATAAGGAGGCAACGGGAAAGCTAGAGAAAAAGCCCGATATTAAAGCCATTGAGGCTAAAATCACCGAGCTTGAGGGTAAGCGTAAAGACCTTGAAAATTCCTTTGGCATTGACACACCACCTGATAACTATGTCGAGTATGATGGTTTAATTAAGGAGCTTGAGGATCTTTATGGGCTATATGTTTCAATGGATATTGAGGTATAAAGGCCTTTGGGGATCAACCCCTTTATTTTTCAGACTGCGCTCTATAGCCGGTGGAAAAATCCACAATATTGTTAAGCTTTTCTCCGGCTGTGAAACGGCGAAGGTTTTCTATGCTGATTCCTACGATGCGATTAAAAGTCTCGGGCAGATGCCATCCTCCTGAAATATGGGGTGTAATGATCGCATTTGGTATCTGCCATAGTCTATGGTCAGCGGGTAGTGGTTCCGGATCAGTCACATCCAGGGCGGCTCCGGCAATATGCCCGCTTTCCAGTGCATCGCACAGGGCGTCGGTATCCAGGACCGTTCCACGGCCCACATTAATGAGAACAGCCCCCGGCTTCATCTTGGCAAGACGCTCTGCTGAAAGTAAGCGATAGGTTTTCTCCGTCCCCGGAAGGCTGAGGGCCACCACATCGGCACGAAGAAGTAAGGTATCCAGCTCATCGATCAAATATAATTCGTCCATATATTCCGGTTTGGCAGAGTTGGTACGGCGCACACCTATGGTATACCCGCCCAGTGCCTTAATCCGTTTGGCAAATTCCCCGCCAATATCACCCAGGCCGACAATCAGTACGGTTGAGCCATGAATCGAGCGAACACCACCTTCATCCTTCCAAAGGTTCTGTCTTTGGTTATCACGATAAAGATGGAGCTTTTTATAAAGCTCTAACAGTACACCGATCATATATTCTGAAATGGCGAGTCCATAGGCGCCTGTGGCATTTGTAAGCAATGTACCAGCCGGTAGATTACCCGCCTTAATATACTGATCAGCTCCGGCGCTCTCCAGCTGAATCCACTTTAACCGAGTAGAGCCTCGTATCAGTTTGATAGGTGGATTGCCGATAATCACATCAGCACTGTGCGCCATCTCCTGTGTAATCTCTCTTCGTGCACTATAGGTAAATACAGCGGATGGAGCCGCGTGCGCCAGCAGTTTTTTGTGCGCATCCTTTACAGGAAGAAGTACAAGAACATTTTGAATCTCAACCATGAGCAATATTCCTTTCTAACTGTACTAGCCTGAAATATAGATCTAACTAATATTTTCTAAGTCCTATTCTTGTTCTCTATTATACAGAATACAAAGAAGCATGCAAGCCATGGGTGTCATTTCTGCATGCCGAGACTTGTATATTACTCTTATCCATAGAAGAAAATATAAGAAGCCTGTGTAAAAGGAGATAGAAAATTGAGCAAGAAGACTGTTTTTTTAAAGGATACAAATGTCTCATCCAAGGTTCAGTTACGCCTGATGGTCATGAAAAAGCTCTATCGGGAAGGGAATAGAACCGGGTATATACTAGGGGATAAAACGGGAGATATTAAAGCCTTAATGGACAATGGCATCCAGCTTCAGGTCGGTCAGGTCGTTGATGTTTGGGGTACCCGGGAATCCAATCTGGAAATCAGTAAGTTTGCAGAGGTAATCGAATATGACCTCGAGGACTATTTGCCGGCATTGAATAGACCCATCGAAGAAGTTATGGATGAGATGGAGAACCTTACTCGGGAAGTGATTATTTCCGAGGAAGCATTGTTGTTAAATGATTATTTCTTCAAAAATGAAGAGTTTATGTCACGCTTTAAAAAAGGTATCGGCGGTGTTTCCATGCACCATAATTATATTGGGGGCCTCGCAGAGCATACCCTCAATGTTATGTTCTTGACCAAATTCCTTTGTGAACGGTATGACAGTCGAAAGCTTGAAATAGCTGTTCTATCTGCAAAGCTCCATGATATTGGAAAGATTTATGAGCTGGATTTTAACGGTCCCTTTCATTACACCTTGCGAGGTGAAATGGAGGGGCATATCGTTATTGGTATTGAGATGATCAATGAAGCCATACAAGCTTATCCTCAACGCTATTCAGAGGATTTTGTCATGCGGGTTAAGGGGTGTGTGGTTCAGCATCATGGCAAGCTGGAGTTTGGTTCCCCCAGGGAAATGAAAATGGAAGAGGCTTTTGCATTAAACTTTGCTGATTCCATTGATGCCACCATGAACAAAATTGCACAAATCAGAGACAATACCGATGAAAATCAGTGGTCCGAGTATGATCGAAGAATCGAAACAAGATTATATTTATAAAAGACGTTATCTTATCCGGATCAATTTAAGCCTCAGATATGTAGAAGCATGTCTGGGGCCTAAAAGTAGTAAAATTATGAACTTATTTAATCAAGGAAATGAATGGTCTTCTCTATTCTGCTCTTCTATAATTCAAATGACTTTAATCAAATAAAGTTTTTAGAAGGAGGAGACGACAAGTGACAAAGCTGAGAAAAGGACTCTCAATACTGG
>JAEYPI010000273.1 GCA_023410885.1 Bacillota bacterium | reverse complement strand
TATTAAGGCATAGCTTTTCCTTGGCTGTCAAGGTGAGAACCTTAAGGCGCAAGCCTTGTTCAGCCAGTATTTTATAGGCATTTTCGGCAATGGCTCTTGTAGTGGTTTTTGCTGTTACATAAAACAGGCGGTCCAGCTTTCCTTCCCCCAGCGCTTTCAGGGCTGGGTATAACACCCCCATGGTCTTTCCTGTACCTGTGGGGGCTTGGACAACCAAGCGTTTTTCATTTTCAATACACTTATAGACATTATAAGCCAATAGCTTTTGTCCTTTCCGATAATCCGGGTAGGGAAAGGCCAAGGTCTGAATGGAAAAATTTCTAATTTCACGCCATTTTTCCTGTGCTAAGGCCCAGTTGGCGAAAGGATAAAGAAGGGTAATGAAAAAACGATGAAGCTTCTCTCGAGAAAAGGTGCGATCAAAGGATTTTTCTTCATTCAGGGCTTTATCATAGTAAGTCAGGCGTACCGTGACCTTTTCTAAGTCCTCTATAATGGCTAAAAGGAAGGCATAGCATTTACCTTGGGCCCAGTGCGCTTCACTGAAATCATCATGAATTTCTGACAGGGGAGTAGCCGAGGTTTTGATTTCTTGTAGGATAACCTCATCGTCATATCTGAAGATGCCGTCTGCTCGGCCACTAACCTCTACTATACAGCCTAATGCTTTAAAAGCGTGGGTGAGATAAACCTCGGAGGAATAATGACCGGCCTGTCGATTGATGGCTTGGAGCTGGGCGTGGGCAAGAGAGCCCTCATGGGCTAGGTGATAGGAAGAAAAGCTCCATACCTCATCATCCCGAACTGAAAAGGCCACAAGACTTCTGACCGCTGCTTTGAAATGAGGGAGGGGACTTATGTCTGAAAGCTGATTTTTTTCCGTTGTCTCTTCATCTGCCGGTTGGGGCGTCGTAGCTTTAGCCCTATTTTTCTTAGGCAAGGTCATACTCCTTCTTTAAGAACATATGTTCATTCACTTAAGTGTACTTTATGTAGCGTTTCCGGTCAACAAAAAGACTGTTCAAATGTTTGCTGGAGCTCGTAAAAAGCACACAATTGTTTATCACACTTGCAGAGTACAACAGTCTTTTATATAATGAAATGGACTTATAAATAGCATATATACAATGGAAAAGGCCATATCCTTTAGGGGCGGTTGAATAAAACATTCCATAAAAAGGTCTTTCCCTGAATCTTTTTGAAAGGAGCTTTCCCATGACAAGAAGGTCCAAATTGGCGACGATACTCTTTCTGACCATCAGTCTATTCTTTGCTTATACTCAGATGAAGGCCAGTGCGGATGTCGGTAATCACAATAGCTATGACTCCGGAAGCGGGTCTTCAAGTTCGGGCTGGGATTATTCAGGAGACTCCAATTGGGATTATTCAAGTAGCTCCGGTTATTACCTCGGTGATTTTGAAATACCCTCAATTCCTGTCCTTTTAATCATCGTGGCCCTTTATCTGTGGAAGCGCTCCAGAACGAATGCAAGAGGGCGAAGCACAGGTGCAGCTCCGTCGTATACGAACACCGCTTCTTATAATAGCGTACCGGATTTGACACCCTCCATAGAAGCTCAAATTAGAGAACATGATGCTGATTTTTCCAGTCAAAAATTCCTAGCATGGGCAGAAGAAGTGTTTATGGCCCTCCAAAATGCGTGGACAAAACGTGATTGGAAGATTATTCGCCCCTTTGAGAGCGAAGCCTTGTTCAATAAGCACAACAGCCAGCTTGAGGAGTATATCAGAAATAACACGATTAATGTCGTTAAACGGATTTGCATCAATAAATCCCATCTGGCTCATTACAGTCAAGATAACCAGTATGAATATCTCACCGTTTATATGGAAACCCGCATGAATGATTACATCATTGATGCCGATACCCGCCAGGTGGTGAAAGGAGATCAGAACAGGGAGTTCCATACCAACTATAAGCTCAAGTTTATGAGAAGCTTGAGTGTCAAGACCACTGTGAATTCGGGCAAGAGCACAACCAATTGTCCGAACTGCGGCGCACCAACTCAGATTACTTCAGCAGGAGAATGCGAATATTGCAACAGTGTCATCACAACCGGCCAGCATGATTGGGTACTCTGTGATTTGGATAGTATTTAGCACCTTTTGAAGAAGAAGTACTTATTTTTAAAAGAAGGGAAGAAGTATTATGGGGCTTATTAAATCAATCGTTTCATCAGTGAAATCAGGTTTGGGAGATCAATGGCTGGATTTTATTTATTGTGAGGCGCTTCCTGCCGATGTTCTCATGAAAAAGGGTCAGAAAAGGACCAATCAGACGAAGTTTGGCTCATCCAATACCAAGGGTAGCGACAACATCATCACGCGAGGAAGCAAAATTGCGGTCAATGAAGGCCAGTTTATGATTGTTGTTGATCAGGGTAAGATTGTGGACTTTACAGACGAACCCGGTGAATATACTATGGATATCAGCACAGAGCCTTCCTTATTTTATGGCTCCTTTGGCGAGAGCCTTAAGGAGAGCTTTAAGCTGGTAGGTAAGCGCTTCACCTTTGGTGGAGACACGGGACATGACCAACGTGTGTATTTCATCAATAAAAAAGACATCATTGGAAATAAATTTGGTACGCCCAATCCTGTGCCTTTCCGGGATTCAGAATTTGGGTTTACGGTTGATATTAAATGCTTTGGCGAATATGTGTATAAGATTGTTGATCCCTTGTTGTTCTTTGCTTCGCTTTGTGGAAATGTGGAAGACGAATTCAAGAGGGACAGAATTGACAGTCAGTTTAAGACAGATCTATTAAGTGCACTTCAGCCGGCCTTATCCAATGTTGCCTTGAAAAAGATCTCCTATGACATGCTGCCCGGTTCAGTACCTGAAATATCTGCTGCAGTAAAAGATCAGCTTGCTCAGACATGGGGCAGTGTCAACGGTATTAATGTGACCAAGGTCTCTATTGCCAGTGTGAGCACCACCGATGAAAGCGCCAAGAAGATTAAGGAGTTCCAGTCCAGCAGGATTTACAGTAACAGCGCGATGCAGTCAGGCCGTATGACAGAGGCCTTTGCCAATGCGGTCGAGGGAATAGGTCAAAACAGCGGAAACTCTACCAACGCCATGTTCGGCATGATGGGTGTTGGCATGATGAATAATATGGGGAACAACATGTTTGGAGGTGTTGGCAGCGCTCAGATGCAGGGCGGACAAAATGCCCAACCCCAGCC
>JAEYPI010000272.1 GCA_023410885.1 Bacillota bacterium | reverse complement strand
GGTGCCTGCAGATAAAAAGCTCTATGCCCTGCGAGACGTGACCGCAACCGTTAATAGTATTCCGCTTATTTCTGCCAGTATTATGAGTAAAAAGCTTGCAGCCGGGGCCGATGGCATTGTCCTTGATGTAAAAGTGGGGAGCGGTGCCTTTATGAAAACAGTGGAGGACGCAAAAACACTGGCTGAAGCGATGGTGCGTATCGGAAAGGGAGCAGGGCGCAAGACTGTAGCGGTTATTACCGATATGGACCGCCCCTTGGGCAATGCTGTAGGCAACGCCCTTGAGGTGAAAGAAGCCATTGAAGTTCTTTCAGGCCATGGCCCCGAGGATATTACAGAGGTCTGTGTCACCCTTGCCGGCAAGATGCTGGAGCTGGCTGGAAAAGGCGATTATCCTACTTGTTTGTCCCTGGCGCGAAAAACCATAGAAGACAGAAGTGCCCTTGGAAAGCTAAAGCTTATGATTAAAGCTCAAAAGGGTATGGACGCTGTTGTGAATAATACGGGGCTCCTTCCAAAAGCCGTTCACACCAAACCATACCTGGCTAAAGGGGATGGTTATATAGGCGCCATTATTTCCGACAGACTCGGCATGGCTTCCATGCTTCTGGGTGCTGGAAGGGCAACAAAGGAAAGCGCTATTGATCCATCAGCCGGCATTGTACTCCTTAAAAAACCTGGGGATCAGGTTAAGAAGGGTGAACCCCTGATGGTTCTTCATGCAAACGACGAATCATTGTTCTATCCTGCTTTCAAGGAGCTTGACAATGCGGTTGTGGTGAGTGGGACAAAGCCCGACCCTGTACCCCTGATTATTGATTTTGTTGAATAATCCCTTCTTGAGGTACAAGATTTTTATAAAACAGAATAACCAAGATAAGCCTGCATATAGTTTTTATGGATAAGTCTTTGGAGTGATAGCCATGAAATTAAAATGCAGGTTATTTTTTGCGCTCCTTCTTACACTTTGTCTTTTAACAAGCACAATGGCAATGGGTGAGACAAATACAACGGCTATGGATGAAGCGGATGTATCCATAGCGTCCTTTGAAACCAATACAATGGGTGAGGATGATGCTGCAAGCGCTAATACAAAGGTAACACCACAGTTCCAGGTCAATGCAAAAGCCGCTGTACTCATTGAGGCTGAGACGGGTACTATGGTTTATAGCTTTAACGAGAACGAGACCCTTCCCATTGCGAGCATCACTAAAATCATGACCATGCTGCTGGTGATGGAAGCTTTGGATGCCGGTAAGTTTAAAGTTTCCGATACCACCACCATTTCACCCTATGTTACCAGAATGGGAGGTTCACAGGTCTATCTCAAGGAGGGAGAAATCTTTACGGTTGAGGAGCTCTTAAAGGCTGTGGCCGTACATTCGGCTAATGATGCGTCCGTGGCCCTGGCTGAAATGGTTGCAGGAAGTGAAGAGGTCTTCGTGGGAATGATGAATCAAAGAGCTGCGGAACTTAAAATGAAGAATACTAAATTTTTAGACTGTACGGGACTTACTGATGATGGACACTACAGCACGGCCCTAGATATTGCTATTATGTCACGAGAGCTCCTGATTAAGCATCCCAAAATTGTTTATTACACCACCATATGGCATGACACCTTCCGGGATGGGAAATTTGACCTGGATAACACCAATAAGCTGGTAAAACGCTATAGAGGAACCACAGGCCTCAAGACCGGTTTCACCAATAAAGCGGGCTTTTGCCTCTCGGCTTCTGCTGAACGGGATGGCACAAAATTTATCTCCGTCATTTTGGGATCGGAGAGCAATAATATGAGATTCTCAGAATCAGCCAGACTGTTGGATTTTGCCTTTAGTAATTGGGAAAGTGCCAGAATAGAGAAGAAAGGATTGCAGGCAGGCGTTGTAAAGGTGAAAAAGGGAGTGACTACGGAGGTTCCTTTGAACTTTTCTGATGATGTTGTCGTTGTGGTAAAAAAGGGCAGTAAGGGGAAATTTGTCGAGACCATCGAAATCCCGGAGATTGTAAACGCTCCTGTTAAGGAAGGTCAGCCCATTGGCGTACTCAATATCGATTTAGAGAATGAGCGTCTGGCTTCCATTCCTATTGTAGCGGCCAAAGCTTCTCCCAAATGTACCTTTGGTCTTGCTTTCAGTATGCTTGTTACCAAATGGGCAACGCTTTTTGTAAGATAAGGCTTATTTTACTGCCTCTTAGTTGTAGAGCATTCCTACTATTTTCTCCAAGACCCCGGAGGGTAAAAGACGCTTTAGAAAAAGGACAGCTTTATATTGAAAACCCACGGTAACGCGCACGGGGGGACTCTTTTTTCTGATCATGGCATAGATCACTTTAGCCACTTTATCGGGAGAAGCACCGTTCTGCTCATCGTGCTCCATCCGGGCTAAGGATTTCTGGAATCTGTCATGATAAGGGCTTGTTTCAATTGAACGCTCTGCAATATTGCGGCTATGGGTAAATCCTGTCTTTGTGTCGCCAGGCTCGACAAGACAGACTTTTATTCCAAAGGCCGCAATTTCATATCTTAAAGCTTCTATTAGGCCTTCCATGGCATATTTACTGGCACTGTAGTGGGCTTGATAGGGGATGGAAATAACTCCGGCTACCGAGCTGATGGCGATGATTTTACCTGAGCACTGCTCCCGCATGATGGGGAGAATTGCTTGAATGACCCTTAGGCTACCAAAGAAATTGGTTTCAAATTGGCTTTTGGCTTCGTCAATGGAGGTGTCCTCAATGGCACCGGCAATACCCGTACCTGCATTGCTTACCAAAACGTCAATCCGGCCCTCTTTTGCAAGAACCGTCTTAACAGCAACTTCCACAGAAGTGTCGCACGTGACATCCATGGGGATCATATCAATAAAGCCCCCGCTTTTTGGGTCTGAGTCTGAATGGCCTTCACTAAAAGACCCTTCAACCTTTCTGGAGGTACCGTACACATGATAGCCTTTTGCCATCAGATGTTGAGCGGTTGCCCTTCCTATTCCAGATGAGGCTCCGGTAATAAGTGCGACTTTCATATTTCCCAACCCTTCTATAAAAGTTTCTATCATTGTATTATAAAAATAAGTAAAAGGCAAAACCTTGACCCTTTTATTTCTCCTATGATAAACGCCATAAACTTACACTTTAGGTCGGTATACACTGTAAAACCAAGAAGAATAAACCATAATTACGGGTTTATGAGAAGAAATTATACTGGATATTTAGTTGAGATATGATAAAATAAAATAGTTATTATGACGTTGGTTATAATACTAGGTCATAATTAATAATTTCCTTGAGATAAGGGAGATGTAAAGATGGATCTTTTTCAAAAATGCCATGATTACACAATCGTTGATGAGGTCATTGAGGCAGGGATGTATCCCTACTTTCATGCCCTTCAATCCGGGCAGGACACTGTAGTGACCATGGAAGGTCACCGAACCATCATGATCGGCTCCAACAATTATCTTGGCTTGACATCCGACCCTAGAGTAATTGAAGCTGCGGTGGAGGCCACCAAAAAATATGGCTCCGGCTGTAGCGGTTCCAGATTTCTCAACGGTACCCTGGACCTACATATTGAGCTTGAGAAGCAGCTTGCAGAATTCCTGCACAAGGATGCATGCATTACCTTCAGCACGGGATTCCAATCTAATCTGGGCATCATTTCTGCAATTGCAGGAAGAAATGATGTTATTATATGTGACAAGGAAAACCACGCCAGTATTTACGATGGATGCCGCTTAAGCTTTGCAACAATGGTGAGATATAAGCATGGCGATATGGAAGATTTGGAGAAGGTTTTAAGTGAGGTGCCGGATTCCAAAGGAAAGCTTATTGTCACAGATGGCGTTTTTAGTATGGGCGGGGAGATTTGTGATCTTCCCAAAATTGTCGAATTGGCCCGGAAGTACGGTGCCCGTGTTATGGTGGACGATGCTCATGGCTTAGGCGTTCTTGGAAAGAACGGACGCGGAACGGCCGAGCATTTTGGTCTTGAGGATGAAGTTGACATTATCATGGGAACCTTCTCAAAGTCATTGGCAAGCCTTGGCGGTTATATGGCGGCCAAAGCAGAGGTCGTTTCCTATGTGAAGCACACCTCCCGTCCTTTTATTTTCAGTGCGTCCATTCCACCGGCCAATGCCGCTTCAGCCCTTTGCGCATTAAATATTCTTAAGCGTGAGCCTGAAAGGGTAACGAACCTCAATGCCATCGCTGATTACATGAGAGGGCTTATGAGGAAGAACAATATTCCTTTGCGTGAGTCCCAATCACCCATTATTCCGGTTATGACCTATGATGATAACAGAACTTTCGCCATTTGCAAGGCGCTTTTAAATGAGGGGGTATATGTAAATCCTGTTATTTCGCCTGCTGTTCCTCAGGGGCAAAGTATGATTCGTACAAGCTATACGGCAACCCATACCAAAGCGCTCATGGATGAGGCGATTGAAAAATTCGTGAAGGTCTTTTCACAATTCTAATGGTCTTAAGTTTAAAAAAAAGGCTGTTTCGTGAGAAACAGCCTTTTTTGTTACTAAATTATTCTTGTTTGAGTGAAGCCAGGCATTCAGGACAAATGTTCTTACCCTTGTAAACCTTGATATCTTTTGCATTATCGCAGAAAATACAAGCAGGCTCATACTTTCTTAGGATGATGGTTGCTCCATCCACATAAATTTCAAGAGCGTCCTTCTCCGCGATATCAAGAGTCCGCCTCAGCTCGATGGGTAATACTACTCTACCTAGCTCATCAACTTTTCTGACAATACCGGTCGATTTCATCGAAACTCCCCCCCTAGTCTATATTTTTATGTACCAATTGACATGATACCATAAAATTGTAATACCGGTCAACATTTAAACTACTTTATTTACGATATTTGTTAATTTTTGCTTGGTAAATATGTAACCTGTCGAAATATGAAAGGAATAATGCGCTTATTTCCTATGAATAAAACTATATTTTTTTTATATGTATTAAAAGAGATGCTGCAAAACAGAAGGTATTTTAATGCTGAATATCATCTGGGTCATCATGATTTTTGCCGGTGTTGTAACCGGACTCTTAACCGGTAGGATAAAGGAAGTATCCGATGCCGTCCTTGCAAGCTGCGGCAATGCAGTAAATTTGGCCATTACCATGCTAGGGGCTATGTGCCTGTGGTGCGGCATTATGAAGGTGGCACAAAAAGCAGGCCTTGTGGAGCACCTGGCAAAGCTTCTAAAAGGTGTGTTTAAATTTCTGTTTCCCGGAATTCCTAAAGGCCATGGGGCAAATGGTGCTATTGCCATGAGCATCAGTGCCGATCTTTTAGGTTTAGGCAATGCTGCCACCCCTTTGGGCATTATCGCTATGAAAGAGCTGTCAAACGTAAATGGTGATTCTCCCACGGCAAGTAATGCCATGGTCATGTTTGCAGTGGTTAATGCAGCGTGTATTCAAATCATTCCTACCACCGTTTTAGTTATTCGCCAACAGGCCGGCTCCATGGATGCTGTATCCATTATTCCCTGTGTGTGGGTGGCCTCACTGGTTTCGACCTTTACAGGAATTTTCGCGGCAAAGCTGCTTGAAAAAAGGACGATGAATGGGTCCTTATCTTAAGCATCCTGTCATATTTTAGTGAGAGGATCTGAACATGTTAGATTTTATTGCAAACTTCTCTATTCCGGCAATTATTTTAATCATCGTCTTAGTGGCTTACTTCAAAGGTGTCCCTGTCTTTGACGTTTTTGTGGAGGGTGCTAAAGAAGGAGCTAAAACAGCCTTTGAGATTCTACCCGTCATGGTGGGTATTCTCGCCGCTGTTTCAATATTGAATGCGTCAGGGCTCATCGGCATTCTGACAAATCTTTTAAAAGGCCCTGCCCAGCTTGTGGGGATACCGGTCGAGACCATCCCTATACTTTTAATCAGACCCTTCTCAGGAAGCGCCTCTCTGGGGCTTTTTAACGACCAGATCAAAACTTATGGTGCGGATGGTTACCTGGGCAGAGCCCTGTCAACCATTATGGGCTCCAGCGAAACGGTACTGTATACACTGGCCCTCTACTTTGGTGCCACTAGCGTTAAAAATACCCGTCATGCAGTAGTCGCTTCTCTTTTATCCTCCTATGCGGGGATGCTGGCTGCCATCTATATTTGTAGAATTTTATAGCATAGCTCGTCCTTTCACCTTCCTCACTTCTGCGCAATATGATGTTAATACAGAATGCGCAGACGCCTTCTTAGTAGGGGTTGTTCAAAAGAGGAGGGTTCCTATGTCAAAGGATATTGTTGACGTACAGCAGGTTGGTATGAGATACCAATCCTTAAATGGTGAAATCAATGCCATTCAAGAGATATCTTTCTCGGTTGATAAAGGTGAATATGTCAGTCTTGTAGGCCCAAGCGGCTGTGGTAAATCCACACTCCTTTCGATTATTTCGGGTCTGCTGAAAGCTACCCGGGGCCGCGTTGTTATAAATGGAGAAGAAGTGACAAAAACATCCGATAGAGTAGGCTATATGCTCCAGAAGGATTATCTTTTTGACTGGCGTACCATCTACCAAAATGTGATTTTAGGTCTGGAAGTAAGAAAAATACTTACACCCCAAAACAAGGCCTATGTCCTGGAGCTTCTTAAAACCTACGGTCTTTATGATTTCAAAGATAAATATCCCAGCCAGCTGTCGGGCGGAATGCGCCAGCGTGCTGCTTTAATAAGAACATTAGCCGTGAAACCGGAAATTCTTCTTTTGGATGAAGCTTTTTCGGCTCTGGATTATCAGACACGGCTTGCCGTTACTGAGGATATCTACAGTATCATTAAAAATGAAAACAAGACAGCAATCATGGTTACCCACGATATTGCCGAGAGCATCAGCATGTCGGATCGGGTTATTGTTTTATCCAAGAGACCGGCTGTTATCAACAGCATCCATTCCATTCATTTTGATTGTCCCACACGGACACCGCTTAAATGCAGAGATGCTCCTAATTTTCGCAGCTATTTCAATGATATTTGGAAGGAGCTTGATGTGCATGTCTAAGTTGGATGTAGCTTTATCTCCAGAAAGAAAAGCCTATCTTAAAAGTGTTCAGGTAAAAAAAATCGCCACCTGGCTGATACGTTTCTTAATCATGATCCTTTTCTTTGCAGCCTGGGAAATCGCAGCACGATTGAAGCTGATTGATGCCTTTATCACCAGTCAGCCCTCCCGTATGGTAAAAACCCTTCTAAACTTGTATCACGGAGGGCAGCTATTTGTTCATATCGGTGTGACCTGCCTTGAAACCATAGCCGGTTTTGTTATTGGTACCCTTATAGGGATTCTGTTTGCTGTACTCCTATGGTGGTCGGACTTTACAGCGCATGTTTTGGAGCCTTATTTAGTCATCCTGAACAGCTTGCCCAAAATAGCCCTTGGTCCTATTTTTATTATCTGGATCGGGGCCGGACCGTCTGCCATTATTGTTATGGCTTTGGCTATTTCACTTATTGTAACCATATTGGAGGTCCTAAATGGCTTCATTCATACAGACGAAGAAAAGATTAAATTGGTGGAGACTTTTGGGGCCAATCGTCTACAGGTTTTCTTAAAGGTCGTTCTGCCCTCCAATATTCCGGCTATGATCAATGCCTTGAAAATCAATGTGGGTTTGTCTTGGGTGGGTGTCATTGTGGGCGAGTTTCTCGTGTCCAAAGCAGGTCTGGGATATCTCATCGTCTATGGGGGTCAGGTATTCCAATTGGATTTGGTCATGACCAGTGTTATCATTCTGGCTATTGCAGCCGCTGTTATGTATCAAGGTGTGGTTTGGATAGAAAAAAGACTTGTGGGGAACCAAGCCACTCAAAAGCATTAAAAAGATTCCAATAAATAAGATATAGGAGGGTGTTGATTTATGAAAAGAATGGGGCTTCTTCTCATGACTGTACTGCTGGTAATGGCTTTACTTTTAGGCTCCTGCGGTACCCAGAATAAGATCAAAGTTACACTAAGTGAAGTAACACACTCGGTTTTCTACGCACCTCAGTACGTAGCAATCAACAAAGGATTCTTCGAGGAAGAGGGTATTATACTCGAGCTCAGCAACGGCCAAGGGGCCGACAAGGTCATGACGGCAGTGTTATCAGGCCAGGTGGACATTGGTTTTGCAGGTCCGGAAGCCAGTGTATATGTCTATAACGAAGGCAAAGAGGACTATGCCATGGTATTTGCCCAGCTCACAAAAAGAGATGGCTCCTTCCTTGTGGGAAGAAATCCCGAGCCTGATTTTAAGTGGGAGAATTTAAAAGGCAAGTATGTTATTGGCGGCAGGAAGGGCGGTGTACCTGAAATGACGCTGGAATATGTCTTGAGAAAGAATGGTCTGGAGCCCAATGTAGATTTGACGGTAGACACCAGCGTGCAATTTGCCGTGATGGCAGGAGCCTTTACCGGTGGTACCGGCGATTATGTCGCACTTTTTGAACCCACTGCCACCATGCTGGAGAAGGAAGGCAAGGGTTATGTATTGACTTCCATAGGTCAGGATAGCGGAGAAATTCCCTATACAGCCTACTTTGCCAAAAAGAGCACCATAGAAAAAAACAAGGATCTCATTCAGCGCTTCACCAATGCCATTTATAAAGGCCAAAAATGGGTGGAGACCCATACCCCGAAAGAGATTGCAGAGGCTATTAAGGATTCATTCCCCGATACAGATCTGGCAATCCTGGAAAACGTGGCAAAGCGTTATCAAGAAATTGATGCATGGAATAAGGATCCTATTATGAACGAAGCTTCTTTAAACCTTCTCCAAAAGGTTATGGAGGATGCCGGAGTTCTTGAGAAGAGGGCACCCTACGACAAGCTGGTAACTACCGAGTTTGCCGAGAAGGCTATTGAAAAGGTTAAATAGTCGAAATTGGATAATAATACAATAGTACCGGGGGGACGCCCATTGTTCTTAGATAGAGCAATGGGCGTTTTTGTTATGTTATCAAGAATTTTAGGCAATAATAAAAAAGTATTGCGATATAGAATCAGCTGAAAGAGACATCAAGCGAATTAAGTGGTGTGCAACATCCTTCATAAAAAAAGAATTAAAATTTAGTTGTAATTTATGCTCAATACCACTTGAATCTCGATTCCTGTATGATAAAATAAGTTTGTTATTTTTTCGACATCTTCTTGTTATCTTTTCTGAATTCTATACTTAAACACTAAAAAACACGTCCTTTAAACAAAATATAAGAGAACCTTGTTACTGACGTAATGAGTGCTTTTATCTCATTTGGATGAGTGGTTTAAAGGTAGTGTTTTTTGATTTTTAGGTTATGAAGGAGGATTAATAATTATAACGGAGGGAATACACATGGATTTTCTTGAAAAACAGTTCCAACTCAAGGAGAAGGGCACCAATGTAAGAACTGAAGCCGTTGCCGGTATCACAACCTTCTTCACCATGGCTTACATCATCTTTGTAAACCCCGCAATGCTTAGCGGCACCGGTATGCCCCAGGGCGGCGTTTATGTTGCCACCATTCTTGCTGCGGCTATTGGTACTCTTGTGATGGGCTTAGTTGCCAACGTTCCTTATGCACAGGCACCCGGCATGGGACTCAACGCTTTCTTTACCTTCACAGTATGCGGTACGCTTGGTTTCTCCTGGAAGCAGGCTCTGGCAATGGTCTTTGTTTGTGGTGTTATCAACATTATCATCACCGCAACACAGATCAGAAAGACAATTATCAAAGCAATCCCTCAATCTCTTCAATATGCCATCAGTGGCGGTATCGGTCTCTTTATTGCTTATATTGGTTTTAAATCAGCCGGTTTCCTGCAGTTTACAACTGACGCACCTTATATTGTAAGCAACGAGTTTGTGACCGTTGGTGCTGGAGCCAATGTTGTTCCTGCATTTGTGAATTTTGCTGATAAGTCTGCACAGCTTGCTCTTATTGGATTACTTATCACCGCGGTTCTGATGATTCTTAAGGTTAAAGGCGCCATTCTTCTGGGTATTATTGCTACCACAATCATTGGAATACCCATGGGTATTACAAACTTAAGTATGTCAGCTTCTCAATTTAAAATTTCCGATGTTTCAGAAACATTTTTTGCCTTGGATTTCGCAGGTCTTTTTGCAGATCCTAGCAAGATTTTGATTGTCTTCACCACCATCTTTGCGTTCAGCCTTTCCGATACCTTTGATACCATTGGAACCTTTATCGGAACCGGCAAAAAGAGCGGTATTTTTGATGACAAGGATGAGCGTGAGCTGTTTGAAGGAAAAGGCTTTAAATCTAAGATGGACAAGGCCCTTTTCGCTGATGCGACTGCAACCTCCATTGGTGCTCTTTTAGGCACCTCCAACACCACCACTTATGTTGAAAGTGCTGCGGGTATTGGCGCAGGCGGCAGAACCGGTTTGACCAGTGTATTTACAGCCGCTCTATTCCTGATATGTCTCATATTTGCCCCTGTAGCCGGAATTGTACCCGCTGCTGCAACAGCACCTGCACTCATCATAGTAGGAATTCTAATGATGGGATCTTTTGCAAAGATCGATTGGGAAGATTTTGATGAAGCCATTGGTGCTTTCTTCACAGCTGTTGTTATGCCTTTTGCCTATAGTATCTCCAATGGTATTGCCGTAGGATTTATCTTCTATGTCATTATGAAGGTTACCAAGGGTAAGGCAAAAGAGGTTCACCCCATTATGTACATCGTTACAACGCTGTTTATTGCAAACTATGTCATCAGTGGTCTGTTGAAGCTATAATATAAGGGCAATATAGCCAATAAGTCAAGGGGACGGTTCTCTTGCACCAGCGTACTAGTGGTGCACAAGAACCGTCCCCTTGACTTATTTTGATGGAAAAAATTAATAGTTTGTTCATTGTTGCTGACTTGAATTTTTATCTGAGTTAAGTGATAATGATGTCAAACGCTTTATTGTTGGTTCCGGAGGAAGATTGGGTGAAGGTATGAGTACAAATGCACATGTTTTGGTCGTAGATGATGATATTAATATTTGTGAGCTTATCAGACTCTATCTTGAAAAGGACAGCTTTAAAGTTTCACTATCCCATGACGGAAGGAAGGCTGTGGAGGTCTTTAAAGAAAAGGCCCCCGATATTGTGGTGCTGGATATCATGCTGCCGGGTATGGATGGGTGGCAGGTCTGCCGAGAAATTCGCAAGCTGAGCAGTATTCCCATCATCATGCTTTCAGCTAAGGATGAAACCTTTAATAAGGTTTTGGGCCTGGAGCTGGGCGCCGATGATTATATGGTCAAGCCTTTTGAACCCAAAGAGCTAATTGCAAGAATTCGTGCAGTTTTAAGGCGTTATGACCGCCATGATGAGTCCCCCCAGCAGCTTGTTTTCCCAGGGCTTGTCGTCAATAAATCCGACTACACGGTTAAGCTCAATGGCAATGATTTGGAACTCCCTCCCAAGGAGCTGGAGCTGCTTTTTTTCTTGGCTTCCAACCCCAATAAAGTGTTTACGCGGGAACAGCTTTTAGAAAACGTCTGGGGCTTTGATTTTTATGGAGATACACGAACCGTTGACGTTCACATCAAAAGGCTCCGCGAAAAATTTGAGCCCGGAGATTTTAAATGGCAGATAAAAACGGTATGGGGAGTCGGCTACAAGTTTGAGGTGAAATGATGATCAGAACAATATTCGGAAAATTATTAAGCATCATCATATTGGTTCTTATCATCAGCTTTACAGTGACGGGTGTTTTAATGAATGCGGGCTTGCGTGAGATGGTTTCGGAGCAGAAGGCCCAGCAGCTAAAAATGACTTCTCAAAAAGTTATTTCAGCATTAGAATCCTATTTAAATAGCAATCAATCCTCAAGTACCATGCTGTTCAGCAACTTTGTACAAACCTTGGCCACCAGTACCGATGCCCTAATTTGGATTGTGAGGGACGACGGCACCATACTCCTCTACTCCAACATTCCCGATTTTCTAAATGACAAGATGATAACCTCAGTCGAGGGCTGGCCCCGGTTACCCGATGAGCGTCAGTATGGGGAGCAGCTTAAAGATACCTATAAGTCCGGTGATTTCTATGGGCTTTTTGAAGGGACGGGGATTGACTGGCTCACGGTAAGTCAACGATTTGAATTGCGACACATCTCTCATTATAATATTTCAGTGGAAGGTACTGTGCTTATCCACTCTCAAATTCCCATTGTTAATCGAACAAAAACCTCTATTTTGGTTATCTTCCTTTTATCCGGTGCTATAGGTGCCCTCATCGCCCTTTTCTTTGTCACCCTTCTCACCAGGCGTACCGTTAAACCTCTGAATCAGATGAAATCAGCTGCACGTCGCGTTGCGGGGGGTGAGTTTACCGAGCGTATTGCCATAAGGGGTAAGGACGAGATTGCAGAGCTTTCTGAGAGCTTTAACAGCATGATGACGGCCTTGGAAAATCTAGAGCAAATGCGGCGGGATTTTATTGGCAATGTCAGCCATGAGCTGCGGACTCCGATTACCACAATTAAAGGCTTTATTGAAGGTATTTTAGATGGTGTTATACCCCCCGAGCGGCATGAGGGGTATTTAATGATTGTGAGGGATGAGGTTCAGCGTATGCAGAATCTCGTTAATGATCTTTTGAATTTGGCTAAAATGGAAGCTGGAGAAGTGGCTCTTAACCAGTCTGATTTTGATATGAATGAACTGGTTAGACGTTGTGTCATTGGCCTTCAGCAGATGTTAGTTGAAAAAGATCTGGAATTCAAAGCTGATTTTGAAACAGAAAGAATGTTTGTTTATGCGGATCGGGAAGCCATTCAAAGGGTACTCATTAATTTGCTTCATAATGCGATTAAATTCACTCCACAGG
>JAEYPI010000265.1 GCA_023410885.1 Bacillota bacterium | reverse complement strand
CTATAAGGAAACATGGTCGGTAGGTCTTCATCTTAAGGTGCCGCTAATCGATAAAATTGCAAATCGCGTATCCATTAAAGAAAAGGTTTTGGATTTCCCACCTCAACCTGTTATCACCAAGGATAATGTCACCATGCAAATCGACACGGTGGTCTATTTCCAGATCACCGATGCAAAGCTCTATACCTATGGTGTTGAGCGCCCGATGATGGCCATTGAAACCTTGACAGCTACAACGCTGCGTAATATTATCGGTGATTTGGAATTGGATGAAACCTTGACTTCTCGTGATATCATCAATACCAAAATGCGTATGATCCTCGATGAGGCTACAGATCCCTGGGGTATTAAGATCAATCGTGTTGAGGTAAAGAACATCATTCCTCCTGCTGATATCCAAAATGCTATGGAAAAGCAGATGAGAGCCGAGCGTGAGAGACGCGAATCCATTCTGAGAGCAGAAGGTGAAAAGACCTCCAGTATTCTGGTTGCAGAAGGTAAGAAACAGTCCGTCATTCTTGAAGCGGAGGCGGAGAAGGCTTCTGCCATTTTACGAGCTGAAGCTAAAAAGGAAGCCATGATCAGAGAGGCGGAAGGACAGTCCGAGGCCATTTTGAAGGTTCAGAGCGCTACTGCTCAGGGTCTGAAAATGATTAAGGAGCAAGAACTCAGCCCCGAGGTTATTGCGATCCGTAGCCTGGAGGCTTTCGAAAAGGCTGCTGACGGCAAGGCCACCAAGATCATTATTCCTTCAGAAATACAGAACATAGCTTCTTTGGTGACTTCCATTAAGGAAATAGCCAATTAATAGGCTTTATGTCCATACAATGCAGTAAAAAGGCTGACCTCACCGGGTCAGCCTTTTGTATAAGGCGCATCCTCTGTCTTCGCATTAATCATCATCGACTTCTTGAACTGACAAAAAGAAGCTGTATTTATGCATCGGAGAGGAATGGTCCTAAGGATGAAAAGAGACGAAAGATATGCGTTCAAGTTACTTAGAAAATACAAAGTAGAAATTATAGCCAATACATTGATTTTGCTGCTTATTGCCGTCTTCCAAATATCCGGTCCGCTCATACTGAGATATGTTACAAAGCTAATTAGTGATAACTCGGATTATAGGCTCGCCTTGCTCTGGTTCTTTGTGACCTTCTCCACACTCTATCTATGTAAATTCCTCTACAATCGCTTTAAATTCTGGTTTTGCGAGCATTTCATCATCTTCATTGTTTCCCATAGCAAAGAAGTTTTCACACTATGTAATACGTTATTGTATATTAAGGGGGAGAGCCTGGTACAGACCTTCGGGCAGAGGAGCGCAGACGATAGCTATATACATGCGTGTATAGCTTAAAATGAGAGTGACTAAACTGATAGGACTTTCATGACGCGTGCAGTTCTATATACACGCTTTCCTTGCTTCACTCTCATAAATTTTTACCCTTCAGCCAAATTTGATTTGATTGGGTATTTCATATTAAGCTCCAAATAGGCATTGGCTCGGATAAGTGCATGCTCTATGTCCTCACATATATTGTCCTTGCCCGCCAGTTCAATGAATCCGTGCTTGTCCATTAACTCATAAGGTTGGGACTGAACCTGTGTAAAGAGTAGAAGAATGCTGCGCTTTCGACAGTAGGAGTAGGTTTTGAACAGCGCATGATAGCCCGTGGCATCCATAAACGGAACATGACGCATACGGATTATAATGACGCGAGTAGGTGTGATGTTGTCGCGAACAGTATTGGTGAATTTATCAGCCGCTCCAAAGAAAAAGGGACCATAGATTTGGAAGATTTGAATGGCGGGATCAATGCCCTCAGGATTAATCAACGCAATGTCGGGGCTGTCCTCCAGCTCGCTTTTGATGGATTCGACCTTTGTCATATCGGCCATTCGTTTCATAAAGAGGAGGGCGGCCATGACTACGCCAAATTCTATGGCTATAACAAGGTCCACAACAACAGTTAAAACAAAGGTGGCAAGAAGGATGGCAATATCAGTCTTAGGTGCTTTAAATAAGTTTCTAAAGGCACGCCATTCGCTCATATTATAGGCGACGATGATTAAAATAGCTGCCAGGGTAGCCATAGGAATCATTTTTGCTAAAGGCATTAAAAGCATCATGACGGCCAGTACCGTCAAAGAGTGAACCATACCCGCAATAGGCGTACGAGCCCCATTACGAACATTGGCTACGGTACGGGCAATGGCACCTGTAGCAGGAATACCGCCAAAGAGGACAGTTACAATATTGGCAATGCCTTGAGCAATTAATTCCATATTGGAGCGATGCTTTCCGCCGATCATACCGTCTGCAACAACGGCAGATAATAAGGATTGCATGCCTATCAACAATGCAATGGTCAAAGCAGAAGGTAGAAGCTCAGTGATAAGGGTGAGATTGATTTCCGGAAAGTGGAAAGAGGGGAGAGCAGCGCTTAAATTACTGTATCGGTCCCCTACGGTCTCAACCTTTATACCCAACAGCTTTACGACGCTTGTGGTCACGATAATGGCCACTAGAGTGCCGGGAACTTTTTTATTTATCAAAGGCCAGCCTAAAATTATCAATATGGCGATAATGCCTATGATTAAGCTATTAACCGATAAGGTGTGAAAGGATTTAATGTATTCAGTAATGCGCGGAATAAACTCCGGTGGCGTAACTGCCATTTGCAGTCCAAAAAAGTCCTTAATTTGCTGGGAGAAGATAATTACCGCTATACCGCTTGTAAAGCCTGCTGTGATCGGATAAGGGATAAACTTGATAATGCCGCCCAACTTGATCAGGCCCATAAAAATCAGAATGATACCCGCTAACAGCGTGGCTATAACAAGACCGGAATAACCTTTCTTGGTAACGATATCATAAATAATAATAACAAAGGCACCTGTGGTTCCCCCGATTTGAACCCGGCTTCCACCTAGCAGTGATATCAGAAAACCTGCAATGATAGACGTATACAAGCCCTTCTCAGGTGAAACCCCAGATGCAATGGAAAGTGCAATACAAAATGGAATCGCAATAATGCCAACAAAGAAACCAGCATTTAGATCTTTTAAAAATTGTGCTTTTGAATAACCATCATGAAGGACAGAAATCAACTTTGGCTTTAGCATATGAGTTAACCCTTTCGTGATTGATGCAACATCTCTTAAACTATCACTTCTGGGTCGACGTGTAAACTAAAAAAAATGTCGAAAAATGTCTACTTATTTGTTATTTTGCACAATAAAGTAAGGAATCTGCCAACGAGCGCTTCAAGTCAATCGCAGGGATTTTTGGTTATTTTCAATATTTATTTGGCTAGGGAGGTCTGGCTCCGATACTCAGCAAGAAGCAGGTCCACCATTCGCCCATAGCTTTTTACGCCATCTGCTTCACCATTGAGCTTTAGGTAGGTATCATTCATTTTGTCAGCTACCTTCTGTGTAACACCTTGGAACTGCTTCCAATAAGCCTGTTCATGCTTCAAATCCCTAAGATAGCCTTCGCTGTAGCTATTGACCAAAGCAAAATAGCGGTCGGGATCTGCACCGTACAGTGCATTCATAGAATATTGCAGGGCCATGACACTGCCTGAGTATTTAAAATCCACATCGGGATGAGCCATACAGGCTAAATAGGCAATATAATTGGCCTCATCCTCCCGTGCAAAACCACGCTGATGCGCCATTTCGTGTAGAGTAGTAGAGGCCCACCCCATGTCAGGGATGTCCGTGTCCACATTTGCTTCCCCGGTAAGACAGGAATAAATACCAATAATATTAGTATGGGACATGAGTCTGGATAGAAGGACGGGTTTGGGGGGGCCATATTTTCCGCTTAAAAACGCAAAGCGCTTCTCAATTTCCTCATATCCCAGAGTCGAGCGTTTTACTACAGATTTAAAGCCATTTTCAACTACCATTACCCCGTTTTCATCCTCAGCTACTTGTGTACGCAGCGCATTGGTGTTATTGATCAGCCATTTACACAGGGCCTCCAATTCATCCACACTGGAATCCCGAACCTCAATATTGGCGTTATCGGCAAAGGATAAACGCTCATAATTCATATTCCAGACCATTGTTTGGACAAAGAACCACAGTGAAGCAATCATTACGATATTGGCAACGAAGGGGAAGAAGACCGACCACCTGTGGAGCCGAATGGCCTTAACGACCAAATAGATAAGTCTTACCGGGATATAGATAACCATGACTAGAATAAAAAGCTCAGCGACAGATAAAGGGATTAAACCCGTCAATAGGCTGACAGGCTGCATAATTAACTTATAAAATCCACGTGCATAGTATCGTTCGGTAAACTCCGGAGATAGCGACAGCAACCATTTAATCAAAAGGGCCAGAGGAATTAGAAACAGAAAGAAGAACTTGCGCTTATATTTAGGCTTCCTCTCCCATTTTAAGTTATTGTAAGGGTTCATATTCATAAACCTCCCTTTGCAATCTTAAATACATTAAGGCTCTGACAAGTAAAGAATCTGACTGGTTCTTCCTCAAGGGACGGAGCTTGTGGGTTGTTCTATCTAAGCATACCTTTATTATACATGAAGTCAATGTAATTTATCATAGTATTGATAAGCTATTAACTTTCAAAAGCTATTGAGCCAAAAGTAACGGGAAAAGTTAAGGTTTGCACCTCTAATACAAGGATTCTATCAACAATAACCTAAGCATATACTTGGAAATCTTATAGGAAAGTCTTGACAATTATGTACTACAATTGTAGTATCGTGTTAGGGACTACAATTGTAGGAAGGGGCATCTCATGAGTAAAGCACATAAGATATCTGAAGCCGAATGGTATGTCATTAAAACTCTTTGGAAGCATTCACCGCTGAGCGCCAGCGAAATTATAGAAGCCTTACGTGAAGAAACCCATTGGAATCCGAAGACCATTCATACCCTTATCAGCAGGCTTGTATCAAAGGGGGTTGTGGGTGTTAAGAAGGATGTACCCTATCATCTCTATTTTCCGCTGGTTTCCGAGGCAGACTATAAAAATGTGCAAACGGAATCCTTTATTAATAAGGTCTATAATGGCTCGATACATCTTCTCATTACGAATTTCATCAAGGAAGAAAAGCTGAGCAGAGAAGAATTGGATGAGCTTAAAGCGCTCTTAGACAGCAAGTCGGGAGAGGAAGTGTAATAATTATGCAGCTGACAGGGATTTTCAGGGAAATCTTAGACCTGTCTCTTATGGGGACAGTATTGATCATGCTGCTGCTTGGCATGAAGCTGTTTCTTAGAAATCGGCTGAGTGCCAAATGGCATTACATGATTTGGTTCCTGGTTATCCTTCGCCTTGCTCTGCCCATTACGGTGGAACATGAGCTGAGTCTTTACAACCTGCTGAAACCCGTGATGTCCAAGATAGAAATTACAGAAACCCATATGTGGAGCTCACCTACCAAACATGATACGATACCTGTACCAGAAGGGAACGATCCGATACCATCGATAAAAAATGGAGCTGATAAAAGTCAAAACCCGGGCACTGATAATAGCTTGGAGGGCGAAAAAAAACTTCAGATGATGGATATTCTCGCATTAGTCTGGTTATTGGGTGCTGGTATCATGGCTGCTTTGACTCTTTTATTCAATATCAGGTTCTATAGAAAAATGGTATATAGTGTTCCTTGTCAAGATCCTCTAAGCTTAAAGGTGTTAAGTGATTGTTATAAACTTGCTGCCATCCATCGTCCTGTTCCGCTTTTTTTAAATGAGAGTGCTAAAATACCTCTGCTATTCGGTGTCACAAGACCTAGGCTTATTTTTTCAGGGCAAGTTTTAAGTCGGATTACCCAGGAAGAAAAACGTTATATTTTTCTGCATGAGCTCATTCATTTCAAACGTAGGGACATTCTGGTCAACTGGCTTGTAGCCCTTCTGAGGTGTTTGTATTGGTATAATCCACTTATCCATTATGCTTTTTACAAAATGCGTGAAGATTGTGAAATATCCTGTGATGAGAGCGTGCTGAAGCTATTGACACCTTCCGAATATAGTGATTATGGTAAAACTATCATCAGTCTTTTAGAAATGTTGTCCCAGCCTTATGCCCTACCCTGCACAAGTGCCTTCATTCAAACAAAGTCATGTGTAAGAAGGAGAATTTATATGATTTCCGGTTTCAAACAAAAAACAGCTATTGGAACCTTGGTTGCATTATGCCTTACCCTTCTGGTGGGATGTTCAGCACTTACCAACGCAAAAACTGACTCTGTTAAAGATTTTATTGAACCAACACCAATCCCTACTTCTACTCTAACCATAGCAGATCAGTCCTCTGATAGCTCAACTGACGAGGCAATCTCCCAATATACTCCGGCAGAGCAATTGTTGAAGGAACAGGCTGAAAGGTCGGAAGAAGTTATTAGACAAAAGCAGATGGAGCAAGTGTTGGAGGAAAAGGCTAAAATGGAGGCAGAAATTAGAAAACTAGAACAAGAGCAAGTGAACGAGGAACAGGCTGAAAGGTTGGAAGAAGAACTTAGAAAACTAATTCGGGCAGAGCAATTGTTAGAGGAAGAGGCTAAAGAGATAGGTTTACTCATTAAAAAAATGACCAATGAAAGATCTGCGGTCAATATTTACTTGGAAAAGCTCAAGGACCAAAGCTTTACTGGTACCTATGGCGATGGCTATACCTGGTATACTGCTGCTGAAGAGTTAGGCATGCTAGGGAAGCCGGCTATTCCGGGCCTTATTGAGAAGCTTGAGTCGAAGGATGATTATGAACGATCACTAGCCTTATACGCGCTCCTTCTAGCCAGCCAGCACGACAATGTCAAGACTTTTACCAACGGCGAGCACATTGATGTTAACCTTGACTTTAATCCTGACTCGCATCCTGAAATGATTGAAAAGGCCAAGGCTTGGTGGGATAAATATAAGGATAATTTTTAAACAGAACGCACCACTATTCCGGGTTTTCAGTGCCGATTTTTCTCAATACCCCTATTAAAAGATGTCGCTTTTTGTTATAATATATCCCAAAAAGAAGTAGGGAGACTTATGGCTAAAGTATTAATTGTAGATGACGCAGCATTTATGAGAATGTCTATTCGTCTTATTCTTGAGAGAAACGGTTTTGAAATTATTGGAGAAGCTGAAAATGGATTAGATGCTATACATAAATATAAAGAATTAAAGCCTGACATTGTGACCATGGATATTACCATGCCTGTAAAGACCGGTATAGAAGCCTTGAAAGAAATTAAAAGCTTTGACCCAAAGGCTAAGGTTCTTATGGTCAGTGCCATGGGGCAGGAGCCCATGGTTAAAGAGGCTATTATAGCTGGTGCCGCTAATTTTATTGTTAAACCATTTAATGAAGAATATATTGTAAAGACGCTGACCAAAATAATCGGTAAGTAATGGTAATTAGCGTCATTGGCCCGGTTGATCTATGTCGACAGGATCAATTGATGGGCATACACTTTTAGGAAGATTTCTTGTTATTCACCCTAAAACTGTGATCTGGAAAAGGTTTAAGGGAAAAAGAAATTTCTCAAAAAGGGTATTGTGGTTTTTGAAGATATGCATTATAATAAGTTTTGTCGCTGTCGGGGTGTAGCTCAGTTCTGGCTAGAGTGCTTGCTTGGGGTGCAAGAGGTCGCACGTTCAAGTCGTGTCACTCCGACCAACAAACAAGTCGGTTTCAGATGTTTCTGATTCCGGCTTGTTTTTTATTGCTTTTAAAATTTACAATTTATATAATGCAGAGAGAGTGGTAATAGCAGGACTCATTATAGGCATAAAGTTGACAAAGCAGAGAACGACTGAACTCATTTTATCAACAAGAATAAAAGGGATGAAGGGAGCCGTTATCATGGAGAAACAAAATGCTTATATTAAAGGCCATGGCGGATGGGATTTATACCTGTATCAATGGAATGAGGTGAAAGACCCGGTTGGAGCTGTACAAATACTTCATGGAATGGCTGAGCATACAGGGAGATATAAGGCTTTCGCAGAATTTCTCAATAAGCAGGGTTATGTTGTCTATGGTCATGATCACCGTGGTCAAGGCTATAGCTGCAAGTCCTTGGAGGAGCTAGGATCTGTTGGAGAAGAGAGCTTTAATAACGCAGTCCAAGACGCTAACCTTGTCACGCAAATCATTAAAAAAAATCACGCGGAGCTTCCGGTTTTCATCTTCGCTCACAGCTTTGGTTCTTTTGTTGGACAGGAGTATATCACTCGTTACGGTCATGATATTGCTGGTATTATTCTCTCGGGATCGGCAGCTCAAACAGGAGCGGAGGTGTCTGCGGGCGCCTTTGTGGCAGCCCTTCAAAAACGACTCTTTGGCAGTGAGAAAAAGGGCAAGCTTCTTAACAGCCTGAGCTTTGGAAGCTTTAATAAAAGAATTAAAAATCCAGAAACTTCTTTTGATTGGCTAAGCCGTGATGGACAGGAGGTTTCAAAATATCGCGCAGATCCCCGATGTGGCTATGTTTTTTCCATAGGCTTCTATTATTATTTTTTTAAGGGCTTAAAGAAGCTTTATCAGTATGATAAGCTTGAAAGGATTCCTCTGAATCTGTCCATTTTTATTCTATCGGGAGAAGAGGACCCTGTAGGGAAATATGGACAAAGTGTTAAAAAGCTTGATCAGATCTATAGAAAACTGGGCTTGAAGGCTGTTGAACTGAAGCTCTATTCTGGTGGTCGTCATGAAATGCTCAATGAAATAAACAGGGACGAGGTCTTTATGGATATTGCGGATTGGCTGAACAAGAATAAATAGTGCGCCACCGGAATTGAAAGGCTCCCTTTATGATATACAGTTTTACTGTCTACCCTAAAGGGAGCCTGTTTATTGGCCAATCAATCCCATTCGAAAGGCATCAGAAGGAAGTCACTTTATCAGCATTCATGTTTTTACTTAATGGATTGAATTTCAATTGACTTTCTCACCATCAAATTCCTTCCAATCTTGCCTTGCCTTCTCGGTGTTTCCATAATGTCCGATAAAATTCTTATTGTTCTCGAACATATAGATTTCTATAAGGCCCGAGTCTTTTCCCTTTTGATAGGTGCCGGTCAGTTTGTTATTGGTTACAGTTCCGCTGATGGTCCCGTTATCACCATAAGTGGCTGTCACCTGACTCCCACTCTGGGTAAAATGAATCCTGCCTATTTCCGTAGACCAGATGCCTGAGTAATTAGACGGGGTGGAGAGCTGTCTCAGATACTTGTGGAAGGTATCTTCCTCACGTTCACCATCCCATTCGAGCCAATGCTTGCGCTGCTTATTCTTATACCCGTAAGCACCTTCAAATTCCTTGCTATCAGAGGAAAGGATGAACTCGAAATCTCCTGTTGTACCACGCTCATTATAGGTGCCGACGAGTTTGTTTCCTGAGAGTACACCTTGAAGGGTATACCCGTCACCATAAGTGCCGTTGATATAGAGACCATTCTGAACAAGGGTCAGTTTGCCTTTATCCGTGAACCAAATTCCTGCCCAAAGACCGCTGGGAGTTGTAGGTGTCTCAGGGGGTGTGGGTGGGTAGTATCCGGAATTGTCAAAGAGATAGGAGATGGTAGCCGTCCTGGTCGTGCCGTCCCAGTCAATGTTACATCCCAGATTTTCGATAACAAAGCGCATAGGAACCATGGTACGGCCGGTATCTGAATAATAAGGTGCTACGTCAATGGTCTTCTGGACACCGTCAACCTTAATGGTTTTACTGCCGATCCACATTAAAACAGTTTTGCCGCTCCATTTAACGGTAATTTTCTGTTCACTGGCAGCGTACTCAACGGTTCCGCCCATGGACTCAATGACCGCGCGAATGGGGAGCATGGTTCTTGCATCCTTCAAAACAGGAACGGTGTTCTTTCCCGGATCGATTTCCATGAGTTTGCCATTTACCAGCATAATGGCATTTCCAATGGTCATGGAAATGGTTCCATAAATCTTTTGACTTAAAACCATTACTTCATTGGAGGAAGCCCCCAGGGAACGGTCATTCAGTACTGGTTTTACGATATAGTAATAGGTGATGCCGGGTTCGACTTTAGTATCCACATAGCTTGTTCCCGTAGTCCAAAAATCAGTTTCAGGCATATTGGTTTGTCCTCCGGATTTAGTAGCACGGAAAACATAATAGCCAATGACACCTCTAGGGTCGGTGATGCTGTTCCATTGAAGCGTAATATTGCCGGCATTCACGATGGCTTGTAAGGTGATGGCGGGCGTATTGCTCTGGTAGTAAATTTCAACCTGGTTGGAGGCGGTGCCTATGGTGTGGTCACCAAGGACGGGCTTTACAATGTAGTAATAAGTGGTGCCGGGAACCACCTTGGTATCCACATAGCTTGTGCCCGTGCTCCAAAAGTCTGTTTCAGGAAGGGTTGTCTGTCCGCCTGAAGTAGTGGAACGGTAAACATAGTACCCTAGAATACCCTGGGGATGCGTGATGGCATTCCATTCAAGGGTAATATTACTGGTACTGGCTTGAGCACGAAGGGTAATGGATGCAGTAGTGGCCGCAGTCCCATTAAGGGGAAGAACCGCGCTCACTGTCATGAAAAAGAAAAGAAACAGGATGAAGATTTTATTCTTCAGTACAGAGTTTGTGTTTTTCATGGATATACCTCCTATTTGTTTTTTTGGCACATGTTTACATCTATATATTATTTCATTTTTTTGATTTCCTCCCATTAAATAACGCTTAAGACTTAGTTACGGACCTTTTTCACAAGTGTGTAAATTTTTTGAAATTGAAAAAAACGCGGGCTGTCGCCTTATTAAAATTTGGCCTTAAAATAATATATAATATCAGAATGTGAAAATATTGGTATATTTTGCATAGGGGTCAACTTATATTTTTTAACTTTTCTATTCACAATATGACAATTTATGATATAATTCTTTTTATACAGCATATAACCACTTTTTCTGTCGAGGAGGATATTGAATGAGGGCTACCGGATATGTAAGAAAGTTAGATTCTCTGGGAAGAATCGTACTCCCAAAGTCCCTACGAAAGGAACTCAGTATTAACGAAGGCGATGACATTGAAATGTACGTGGATGATGATGGAAACGTAGTTCTCGACAAGTATATTCCAAGATGCGTTTTCTGTGATGTTGCAAAAACCGATGTTATTGATTTTAAAGGCAAAGTCATTTGTAATAGTTGCCTTGAAGATATGTAACAGCCAGAACCCTTCGCCTTTGGTGGGTTCAGATCAAAAAACCTTGTGCGGCGGTATTTCCCGCCGCATTTTTTTGGGTATAAATAGTATAGAGCTTCTAATCCAAGTCAAGTCCTATCATGGAGGTGTCTATGCGTATTCGTGAGTATCTTGAAGACATGGAAGAAAAGAACCTGTCTGAGTTCGCCTGCTTAAGCAAGCAGAGTAAAGGCAGAGTACAGATTGAGGTCCAATGTGACATTCGCACTGATTTTCAGCGTGATCGGGATAGGATTGTCTATTCAAAGGCCTTTAGACGTCTCAAGCACAAGACTCAGGTCTTTATTTCCCCTGAAGGGGATCATTACAGAACACGACTCACCCATACGCTGGAGGTTTCACAGATTGCACGTACCATGGCACGAAGTCTTAGACTCAATGAAGATTTAACGGAGGCTATTGCCTTGGGCCATGATCTGGGGCATACACCCTTTGGCCACGCCGGAGAACGGGTGCTTGCCGAGGTTTGCTCCTTTGGCTTCAAACATAATGAGCAAAGCGTTCGCGTCGTGGAATTTCTGGAGAAAGAACGTAAGGGCTTGAACTTGACCTGGGAAGTCCGGGATGGTATTCGCTGCCATACCGGAAAAGATAGTCCGGCGACCCTGGAGGGGCAGATTGTTCGCTTTGCAGATAAAATCGCCTATATCAACCATGATATTGAAGATGCTATTCGTGGCGGCATTATCTCGGAATCGGATCTTCCAAAAGGCTGCTCCGATGTTCTAGGCAATACATCCTCTATAAGAATAAACAACATGATTGTTAATATTATAGAAAATAGTTTAGATGGTAAGTGTGTTCAAATGAGCCAGGATTTCCAAGATGCCACCAATCGCTTGAGGAAATTCATGTTTGAGAATGTTTATGTGGGGTCCGTTGCCAAAAAAGAAGAGTCAAAGGCAGAGCGTATGGTCAAAGAGCTGTTTTTATACCTTCTTCATCATCCTGAGCTCCTGCCATCCGATTTTCAGGCCGTTATCCCACAGGATGGTGTGGAACAAGTGGTACTAGACTATGTGGCCGGTATGACGGACCGCTATGCTGTAAAGAAGTTCCAAGAGGTGTTTGTGCCCGTTTCCTGGTGAAGATTGGAAGATAAAATATTTACCGTCTGAGAAGGAAAACTGGGCAATCTGTCGAATAATAAAATTTATGAGGTTACTGTATGTTTTACCCTGATGAGCTCGTTGAAGAAGTCCGACTTCGTAATGATATTGTCGACGTAGTGTCCGGCTATGTAAAGCTTGAGCGTAAGGGAAGAAGGTATTTTGGCCTTTGCCCCTTTCATAATGAAAAATCACCTTCATTTAGCGTAGAGCCCGGAAAACAGTTTTTTTATTGCTTTGGCTGTAATAAGGGTGGAAGCGTCATCCAGTTTGTCATGAACATTGAGCATCTGGATTTTTTGGAGGCTTTAAAGTATTTAGCTGAAAGAGCGGGGATTAACCTACCGGAGCCTGAGGATTCAGGTGAAAGGGAAAAAGCAAGAAAACGTAAGGAAATTCTTGAGCTTAATAAAGAAGCGGCACGGTTTTATTACGCGTGCCTTGCCGGGAAAAACGGACTTAAGGCACAAAGCTATCTTAATAGACGTGGCCTTACGGAAAAGACCATCCGCCAATTTGGACTGGGACTATCCCCTGGCAGTTGGAGCGAGCTTTCTAATCAACTCTTGGCAAAAGGAGCATCAAAAGAGCTTCTGCTTTCGTCGGGGCTTTCTCTGAAGTCTAAAAGCGGGGATCTCGTTGATCGATTCAGAGAAAGGATTATGTTTCCGATTTTTGATATCCGGGGGAACATTATTGGTTTCGGCGGTCGTGTCATGGATGGGTCCCAACCCAAATATATGAACTCACCGGATACACCTGTGTATAACAAAAGTCGTGAGCTCTATGGCCTCAATTATGCGCGTATGAGTGCAAGCAAAAAACTCCTGATTGTTGAAGGCTACATGGATGTCATTTCACTACACCAGGCGGGCATAGATTTCGCAGTGGCCTCATTGGGAACAGCCTTGACCCAAATGCAGGCCTGGATACTTAAAAAGTACAGTGATGAGGTTATCATTGCCTATGATGCCGATTCAGCGGGACAAGCCGCCACACTGCGCGGACTTGATATTTTGGAGGAGGCGGGATGCCGCGTCAAGGTGCTGACAATCCCTGAAGGGAAGGATCCGGACGAGTATATAAGAAATAATGGCCCGGAAAAGTTTAAAAACCTTTTGGACAGGGCAATATCACTGCTGGACTATAAAATTAGAGTCCAGAATAAGATGCATAATTTGGATACGATCGATGATAAACTAATGTTGCTAAACAGCGTTGCCGATATTCTTGCTGCCCATGAAAACAGCATAGAACGCGAATTGTATATGAAAAACTATGCGGAACAATATGGGATATCGCTGGACTCTCTTCAATCGGAAGTTCTGAAGAGGATGAGAAAAAATAATAAGGCGGCCCAAGGCCGTGATAATGCTTTAACAAGAAGAAATGAAGGCTCGGGAGCACTTGGCCCTCTCCATATTGACGGGCGTTATGGTGAGCTGGAATACATGCTTCTCGTAATGATTTGTTTTGAAAATCGGTTATTTCAAAAGGCTTCAGCTGCATATAACCTTGATGCCTTCAAGGACTCGGGTGCAGGAAAAGTAGCTGAAAAGCTCTATAGGAAGTTAAATCAAAATAGAAGCTGTGTCCTTGCCGAGCTTCTTAATGAAGTAGAACCGGCAGTATCCTCTTATCTGGTTCATATTGCTGAGACAAAGTGCGAGCTTGAGGATGCAGAAAGAGCAATTACACAAATTTTAAATAAGCTTGAGCTGTTAAAGCTTGAGGAGATGCAAAAGCAGACGATTGAAAGAATAAAAAATGAACAGGACGGAATCAAAAGGCAGGAGTTGGGGTTTGAATTCAGTAAAAGAGCAGAACGCATTGCTGAGCTAAAGAGAATGGCCTGATGGTTCAACAAAATTACCGAGGGGTGGAGAAACGAAAAATGGCAGAAATTAAGAAAAAGAATGCCAGTAGTACTGCAAAAAGTAAAAAGACAGAGAAATTGCAGTCCAATGACACAGAAATTATTTCTGTAAAAAGGGTGGACATGGGTGATGCTGACGAAAATGATGTTGGTGATCCTTTAGCATCTGATACGCCTGCAGAAGGTGAAAAACAAGCATCCAAGGACGGGGTAGCAGATCCTAAGAATATTTTAAGAGAGCTGACCGAAGAGGGCAGAGAAAAGGGCATGCTGACTTATCATGAGATTGAAGATGCCTTTGAACGTATCGATATTACACCTGATCAGATCGAGAAGGTCTATGAAACCCTGGAAAAAATGGGAATAGAGATTGTCGCAGAAAATATTGAAGAAGAATTTGATGATCTTCAGTTCATTGATGTTGAAGAGACTGAGGAAGAAGATGTTGATATCAGTATTCCAGAGGGTATTAGCATTGACGACCCCGTTAGAATGTATTTGAAGGAAATTGGAAAAGTCCCCCTTCTGTCAAGCGATGATGAGATTGAGCTTGCCAAAAAGATGGAGGTTGGCGATGAGGATGCAAAGAAGCGTCTGGCTGAAGCCAATTTGCGCCTTGTTGTCAGTATTGCGAAACGTTATGTGGGCAGAGGCATGCTCTTTTTGGATCTTATACAGGAAGGCAATTTGGGCCTTATTAAGGCGGTTGAGAAATTTGACTTCCGTAAGGGCTTTAAGTTCAGTACCTATGCCACCTGGTGGATCAGACAAGCCATAACAAGAGCCATTGCCGATCAGGCCAGGACCATTCGTATTCCTGTTCACATGGTCGAGACCATAAACAAGCTTATTCGTGTATCCAGACAGCTTCTTCAGGAGCTGGGCAGGGATCCCCTTCCTGAGGAGATTGCAAAGGAAATGGGTATGAGTGAGGATAAGGTTCGGGATATTATGAAAATATCTCAGGAGCCTGTATCTTTAGAGACTCCTATTGGTGAAGAGGAAGACAGCCATCTGGGCGATTTCATCCCCGATGATGATGCACCGGCTCCGGCGGAATCTGCAGCGTTTACCTTGTTGAAGGAACAGCTCATTGATGTTTTAGATACCCTTACTCCCAGAGAGGAAAAGGTGCTGAGACTACGCTTTGGTCTCGATGATGGCAGAGCTCGTACCCTGGAGGAAGTAGGACGTGAGTTTAACGTAACCCGTGAAAGAATTCGTCAGATTGAAGCCAAGGCCTTGAGAAAGCTACGCCATCCCAGTCGTAGTAAGAAACTAAAGGATTTCTTGGATTAATGGTGTTGAAGAGATATTGCCCATAAGGGAAATAACTGAAAAAGCACACATACCGGGTTTTGTAAAATCCGATATTAAAGTTAACCCCCTTCGTTAGACAAAGAACTAACGAAGGGGGTTCTTTAATTTGAGAATCAAGGTGGTTATGATTATCGCCGGATAATCCTTGAGATGCGGAACCGAGGCTATATCATCAATCACAAGACTGTTAAACGCTTGATGAAGCTACTGAAACTAAAGTGTCAGGTGAGGATGAAGAAGTAGAGATCTTATAAAGGCGAAATCAGTCTGAACTACTGTATTTAAGAGAGTTCAAGGATATTAACGAGTTCAGGGATGAACTTGAGAATATATTTACTACTACAATCATCATCGAATAAAGGGCAAACTAAAAGGTCTGAGCCCGGTTCAATACCGTGTTCAGACCCAAATAGTTGCTTAATTGCGATGCCCGTCTTTTGTTAACCTTTTGGGGTCAGTTCATTCTGGGATACACCCCTTTCTTGGCCTTGGCATGTTTCATTCTCCTTTTGTTCAGTATGCATAGCACTTGCAATTACCGACAAATATTTCCCGGATGGTATATTATACGCTATTTGTAGCATATATCATTAGCATCCGGGAATAAGCTACTCATACAAAACACCCAGCATCATATCTATTTTGCAGCGTTGCAGGCAACTGCTATGGCATCCCTAACAGGTGCGAAGGGGGGTGTATAACCAAAATCGCCATGCCAAACGGCATCTATCCGAGCAGAACTGACGCGTTTGCACTTCTCCTTTCGGGCTATTGATTGTCCGCACTGTTTGCAGACAGGGTTATATGACCCATTGTCAAAATGGCTTCGACTGAAATAGGATTTGACCTTGTTAGTTGAAAGAGTGAGTTGTTTTGATGGCGTAGCTGTAACCAAGCTTTTGTATCTCGGCAACCCTGAGCTTTTGTTCATCTTGCACCCCATGTCCTCCGCTGTGAGGAATGCATCCTCAAAACTCGCTGGACATACAGATACCGGAACACGAACAACATGATCGCAATGATTAGCTGTCTTGCTCCAACCGAGGCTTCCTGGGCGTTGATTTTACCCGCACATTCTACCGAAGCCTCAGAAATTATGCACTAAAGCATCAAACAACAATGCGAATATGATGAAAAAGGAGACAGTAGAATGACAAGTACGAAAAGAAGCATTTTGTCGCTATTTCTAGTGTTGACGATGATGTGTAGTCTCTTACCTCTGCCGGCCGTGGCCGTGGAGTCGCACAACACTTTAGAAACAGAGATTGCAGTGGAAGAGGTCATCTTCGACATCAGCAAGGGCTCTGTGATCGCAGGAGCCGACGGCATCACCGGCGTCACCGGAGACGGAACCGTCACGATCCTCTGGGCGGACATGGCCGGCCACGACATTGTAGTCACCGGCACTGCCGACGCGGCCTTAGGTTACCACATCGAAGTGGCGGAAAATTGCCCCCAGAACGTCGAACTGACGCTGCGCGACGTTTCCATCACCACAAAGGACACCACCAACCAGTAATCCGCAATCTGCAATAAGTCTGCTGACAAGGAGCTGACGCTGAACCTGCAGGGACCAAATACCCTAAGGGCCGAGACGTGGCGGCTGCTGTGGAACGAAGGCGGCGTAATCCGCTTCGTGGGACAGGGGGAGAATCCTTCCCTTGACCTGACTGTAATACAAGATAATATTTCCTTGATGCGCAGCGTCAAAGGCACCTTCGCCTTTGAAAGCTGTGCGGTGACAATGAACCGCGCGGTAGGCGCCGACAACCAGGTGGCCTCTGACGGCACCACGGTTGAGATCAGCAACGGAGCCACAATTACCGATAGTAACGGCATAATTTTCAGCGAGGCAAATGCTGAGAATAGTATTGTCCATGATCTTTCCTCCGCTACAGCGGATGTGGAGATTGGGAATGAGATGTATCGGAAGGAATATACCTATACGAATGGCAAGTGGACTTTGGTATATCCGAATGTAACGCCTCTACATATCGTAACCGGAACCGTTGAAAACGCCAATTATCGGGTGACAGTGACCTCGCCAGAGGCAAATATCCTGCTGAAGAATCTGAATCTTAAAATGAACGACGCTGGCAGCAGAAGCGCATTTCTAGTGAAGTATGCGGACCCGGCGGACTACGGGAAGCAGCTGACCGTGAAGGTGTCCGGCAATGTGAGCCTGACTGCCGGCACTGCGTCCACTTTTAACACCAACGATGTGGATAATGCCGATCCGGCGAAGCGGACGCAGCCCGAGAACGTGCTGGGCGTGGGCGACCCGACCGATGGCGCTGACACGCTGACCATCACCCGGACGGGCGATGCCAGCGGGGTTTCTGCCAAGGCCGCCGTGAACGTGAACCTGACGGCGGAAAACCTCAAGGTCGTGGTTCAGAAAAACTGCAATTTTAACGTTACGGCCGGAATGGGTTCCGTAGTGATCTTAGGTGGCTATATCGGCGGCAAGGCCATCGACGCTGGCGGGCAGCTGCTTGATTCCAATTTCCACTATGAGTTCATGGCGGATGGACACGCATTTGTTCCCGTGGCCGACAAGAGCAATGGCAATGTGCTTACCCTGCTGCTGCCGGGCAGCGCCAATCTGAGGAACGTGACGATGACCGGCACCCCCGGCTGGACGGTGGAAGGTTATACAACCGACGAAGATGGCAATACC
>JAEYPI010000249.1 GCA_023410885.1 Bacillota bacterium | reverse complement strand
ATATTGTGATAATAAGTGCGCAAATACTCAGGGAAAAAGGAACATCCGGAGAAAGAAGAAAGAGAGGTGCTGACTTTATGCCAAAAAAAGCAAAAAAAAGAGCCAAACGCGCTAATGGCGAAGGCGGAATAACTCTTCGATCAGACGGTCGTTGGCAAGGGGAAATATTAGTCGGCAGAGATTTTGAGACTGGTAAGCCAAAAAAGAAGACTGTCTATGGCAAGACAAAGGAAGAATGTGCAACAAAAATACGTGATTTGGGCTATGAAATGAGCAGAGACCTTTATATTGAGCCAAACCGAACTCTATTTGCTACATGGCTTGATACATGGCTAAGGGATTATAAAAAACAAAAACTTAGTCCAACAGCCTACTATTCCTACGAGACGAATATTCGCGTTCATATAAAACTAGGAATCGGCGGGTTAGCTTTAAAGGAATTAAACACACCTTTAATCCAGGCGTTCCTTATGAAAAAGTATCGGGATCAGAAATTATCATCTTCAAGTGTCCATAAGATTTTTAATATATTAAACGGTGCCCTTAAACAAGCTAAGAAAAACAGAATAATATCAAACAATCCTGCTGAAGGTGTTGAGCTTCCCAAGTTGAAACAAAAAGAAGTGCGAATTCTTTCACATGAAGAACAGGACAAGTTCATCGAAGCATTGAAGGATGAAAAACTAAAAATTCTTTTCCTTGTTAGTCTTACCAGTGGCCTACGTATTGGTGAAATATGTGCTTTAAAGTGGTCTGACCTGGACATGGATAATGGATCTATTAGTGTGAATCATACTTTATCCAGGGTAAAAAACTATGATGATCCTGAGAACGGTAAAACAAAGGTGATAATTCATGATCCGAAAACAGAGTCAAGCAAAAGAAATGTACCTCTACCTGACATTACGGTGGCGATATTAAAACAGCATGAAGAATCCCAGTCAGCTGAGATCGGAAAACGACGTACGGATAACAAGGTATATGATAACCAGGGATTTGTTTTTGCTACGTCTAAGGGTACCCCTATAGATAAACGAAATGCGATGAGGGCTTTTCACAGAATCCTTGAAAAGGCTGGCATACCAAAGAGTAACGTTCACTCCTTAAGGCATACCTATGCAAGCCGATTACTTGAATCAGGAGCGAATATTAAACTTATATCAGAGTTACTCGGTCATAGTGACCCTACAATGTTACTCAAAACATATTCACATGTACTTGAAGACCAAAAGAAAGAAGCTGTACAAACACTTAATCAATGTTTCAAAATGAACTGAACTGTTAGGTATAATGGGCTGCCCATAACTGATGAAGCAGCTCTTTTTTATGCGTTTATTTCTGTCATATTTCTGTCAAAACAAAAACTTCCGATAGTATTAAACCTCGGAAGCCTTGTAATTACTGGAGCCCTCATCCGGAATTGAACCGGAGACCTCATCCTTACCATGGATGCGCTCTACCTACTGAGCTATGAGGGCGTACTTTATTGAATTGGAGCGGGTGAAGGGAATCGAACCCTCGCAATCAGCTTGGGAAGCTGATGTTCTGCCATTGAACTACACCCGCATGCTCCACGTCATGCAGCGAAGTCTATTTTAGCATAAGCTTATAGCCTTTGTCTAGTACTACTACAAATTTCTATAAAAACTTTTCTAAATGTCTAGAATTATTGTTCTATCAGCACCTACCCTAGCCTCAACCCATAAACAGAGGTGTGCTCTACCAAAGAACGCACCTCATGCTCCATTCTGTGAAAATACGGAAGGATGCTCATATAGACAAGCTTTCCTGATCCCTGCCTCGAAGTCTAGGCTTCCTCATCATGCTCTTCCGTGTATATGAACTCGTCCATGTACTCCCGCTTTTCCTTGATGACCGACACATTTTCCTGAATGGAGAACAAGACCATAAAGAGCTCGAACAGTACCCGCAGAATGATTTGCAAAATGATTGTCCCCACAAGCCCGACCAAGAAATTGGCCACAAACATGGCGACGACACCTACAATAAGCAGAACCAATGCAAAAGCGATATAAAGAATCTTAGCAAGCCCGCTGCTTAACATGACCCTGAAGTTCAAAACATCATAGATATAATCCGAGAATCTGCTATATCGCTTGGTTTTTCGGGGTACAAGGAAAAGAAAGTAAATCCAAATGGCCGCAACCACAGCAAAAGTAATGATGTAGGGAAGGGACTTCCCTAATGCGTCTGTAACCTTATCGGCCATTGAAAAGAAACCTAGTTTTAAAAAGCCTTCCATAATAAACCCCCATCAATGTACTTTTTTAAAGCTTTGTGCCAGCTTGACTGCCGAGTAAGCATCCTGTGAATAATGGGCTCCGAAGGTGTCTGCATATCGCTTATCCAACACGGCTCCCCCAACCATCATCTCACAGGTCAGCCCTTCCTTCTTTATAAGGGACATGACCTTTGGCATTTGATTCATAGTAGTGGTCATCAGCGCAGAAAGAGCGATGATATCTGCATTATTTGTTTTCGCTGCATCTATTATGCGGGAAGCATCAACATCCTTCCCTAAGTCTACCACATTGAAGCCATAATTCTTCAAAAGCATGGCCACGATATTCTTTCCGATATCATGAACATCCCCTTTGACTGTTGCAATGACGACTGTTTGCGAACCCTCTTTATTCTCTTCCCCATCATAGGACAATGCCGGTGTAAGGACAGCCATAGCCTTTTCCATGGCCTCTGCACCGCGTATCAGCTGGGGCAGGAAATACATCTTCTTCTCATAAAGATCTCCCACCTTTTGAATGGCAGGAATCAGTTCCTCATCAATGATAGCTTTAGCAGATCGTCCCTCTGTAAGTGCTAGCTGGGCCAGCCCCTCCGCTGTGTCACGAGCACCGTTTATAATGGCCTCATAAAGGGTTGTAACAGGACTTTCACCCTTACTTGAACCTTTGTCGGCTGGTTTACCCTGACCTGAATAAATACCCGCATAGGTGACGGCATTTATATCCCTGGCCACCAGTACGTCGGAGGCCCTTACCCCCATCATCATTTGTTCGTTATTGGGGTTCATTATGGCTGAGCTCAGACCTCTGGAAACAGCCATGGCCAAAAAAGCGGAATTGATGGATTCCCGTGCAGGTAGACCAAAGGACACATTGGAGAGTCCCATAACCGTATTGACTTTGAACCTATCACACCAGGCTATAACCTTTAGGGTTTCCAGTGCTCCTGCGGCATTGGAGGCCACCGTCATGACCAAACCATCCACTAAGATATCCTCTTTGCTAAAGCCCAGCTTTTTGGCTTCCTGATAAACCTGCTTGATAATCTCAATGCGCTCTTCGGCAGTTTCCGGTACACCCTTGTCGTCAACGGGCAGAAGAACAAACATGGCCCCATATTTTTTAGCCAAGGGAAGCAGCTTCTCAAGCTTTTCTTTTTCACCTGAAATGGAATTTATAACAGCTCTGCCCGGATAAATCCTAAGTGCAGCCTCCAGCGCCACAGGATTGGAGGTATCGATAAGAATGGGAGCAGAACAGGTATTACAGACCGTATTCACCATAGCAACCAAAGTTTCTGTCTCATCAATGCCCGGCACCCCTGCATTAATATCCAACAAGGTTGCTCCTGCTTCAATTTGCTCTCGCGCAAGATCAGAAACAGTGTCCATATCCCCGTTTAAAAGCGCCTCTTTTAAAGCTTTTTTGCCCGTTGGGTTCAGTCTTTCACCAATAACGGTAAAGGGCAGGCTGGGATGGATTTCATGGGTCTTCCGATTGGAACAGGCCAAGCTATACACCTTTCGTTCAACCTTCACAGGAAGGCATCCTGCTGCAATCTCCCCAAGCCTTTGAATGTATTCAGGTGTTGTGCCGCAGCACCCTCCAACGCCATTAGCCCCTGCCTCTATAAGGGCTTCCGTATAGGAAGCAAACTGGACCGAATCCATATCGAAAATTGTTTTACCGTTTTCCAGGCGGGGCTTTCCCGCGTTGGGCTTGGCAATCAGGGGAACCTTGGCATAGGGCTTCATGCGAGCAATGACATCCACCATTTCTGCCGGACCGCTGGAACAGTTGCATCCTACGGCATCTGCGCCTAGGGATTGCAAGGTCACCAGAGCGCTGACCGGATCCGTTCCCATCAGGGTCCGTTGGCCCGCCTCATAGGTCATGGTTACCATGACGGGCAGATCACAGAGCTCCTTAATGGCCAGAAGGGCCCCACGGGCCTCCTGCAGGTCCAGCATGGTCTCAATGACAAAGAGATCAACCCCGCCATCCAAAAGGCCTTTAACCTGTGTTTTAAAGCTTTCTATAACCTCTTCAAATCCTACATCGCCATAGGGCATCAAAAGACTGCCACAAGAAGAGATGTCCCCTGCTACAAGCCCGTCTGCTCCGGCTGCACTGCGGGTAGTCTGCGCAAGCAGCTTATTTATGGCATAAGTTTCTTCCGCCAGACCATATTCCGATAGCTTGATGGCATTTGCACCGAGGGTAAAGGTATAGAGAATGTCGGAGCCGGCCTCCCGATAACGACTTTGTGTCATTTTAACCATACCGGTATTCTCCGTCGCCCATTTTTCAGGGCATACCCCGTTTGGCATTCCAAGCTTTTGAAGGAGGGTACCCATGCCTCCGTCCAAGAGCACGATTTTATTTTGAAATAGCTTTTTAAACTCGTTTTTCGTCATAATTCCTCCGCAGTTTATCACGGTACTCCGCCTATACCGGCAATTGCAAAGACAGATTTCTCCGGAATGAGTAAGTAAGCCGCATTTAAGGTAAGTCCAAAGGACTCGGCCTTAAGTAAGCGGTAAAAATCTGCCTGCTGAACAATATCAAAATCCCCATAGCCCGGGCTAAAACGCATAGGGGTCAGAGCCCTTCCCTTGGGCCGAAGCTGCTGCTCCACATGGGCCATCACCACATCCAATGCAGCATCGGTGATTTCCGAGGCCGCTGCATCAACAACAACAGCCTCACTCAAAAGCCCTTCTTGCTGCAAACGGCTGAGATGATCCATGACCCTCTTGCCGCCCGTAGCCAGCATGATAAGCGCTTGGTCGCAGCCTGCAAGCAGTTCGGAAAGCTTCCGGCCCACAAGCAGAGTATCTTCCTCAAGCTTTACCTGAGGTGCTTTGATCTCCAAAATGTCCACGATACGGTAAGCCGCTGTTATGTCCAATAAGCCCTCAGTCTTTGTGAAAAGGCGCTCCACATCTTCTTGTATTGCATTTGAAAGGGCTGTTTTGTTTTTATCATATCCAAGCCGCGTATAAATAAGACTCTTATTGTAGGGCGGCTTTAGGTGTCTCATCGTTTTAATGGCCTGCATGGGATTTCTCCTATTTTATCATATTGCGCAAAAGCTTAACAATAATTTGAGGTTATATTTGCCAACCCGGGGCATCTAACCTTGGCATATACAAAGATAGCTGCTTCATTTAAAAGCAGCTATCCAAAAAGTCATCTTATTATTTTGCTGTGATTGCCAAACCCGCCCCATCAAGCTTATACATTGACAGGTGGATTGTAGCCGTTTTTGAAAATCTCCTCGAATTCATCGGAATCCACGCGCTCTTTTTCAAGAAGGGCCTTGGCGAGATCCTCAAGCTTTTGCCTATTCTCAGTAAGGATTTCTTTAACCTTGGCATAAGCATCGTCAATGATTTTCTTAACCTCGGTGTCAATCTTGGCTGAGACTTCCTCGCTGTAGTTACGGGTATGCCCATAGCTCTTACCCAGGAAGACCTCATCGTTCTCGTCACCAAATATGAGATTGGAAAGCTCCTCACTCATACCATACTTGGTAATCATATTACGTGCGGTACCATTGGCACTCTTCAAATCGCCGGATGCACCGGTACTGATTTCACCCAAGACCAGCTCCTCCGCCGCCCTGCCGCCGAGGCTTACAATAATCTGCTCAATAAGCTGGGCCTTAGTAGTGTACTGGCGATCCTCATCGGGTTTATAGGAGGTAAAGCCTCCGGCACGACCGGAAGGAACAATGGTTACACGATCTACCTTCAAGGTGGTGGAAACGACGCGGAGTGCAATAGCGTGACCCGCCTCGTGGTAAGCCGTAAGCCGTTTTTCCTTGTCACTGATGACACGGCTCTTCTTCTCGGGACCCATCATAACCTTGTAATTGGCTTCCTTGATTTCTACCATGGAAACATCCTTGCGATTCTTACGCGCTGCAAGAAGGGCCGCTTCATTCAAGAGATTCTCAAGATCTGCTCCGGTAAAGCCCGGCGTTGTCTTGGCAATATCCTTTAAATCCACATCGGAAGCCAGAGGCTTGTTCTTAGAGTGAACCTGCAGGATGGCCTCACGACCCTTGATATCCGGGTAGCTTACTACAACCTGTCTGTCAAAACGTCCGGGACGCATAAGGGCTGGGTCCAGGATATCAGGACGGTTGGTAGCAGCCAGAATAATAACCCCCTCGTTGACACCGAATCCATCCATCTCAACCAGAAGCTGATTCAAGGTCTGCTCACGCTCATCATGGCCACCGCCAAGGCCTGCGCCTCTATGACGGCCAACGGCATCAATTTCATCGATAAAGATGATACTGGGTGCATTCTTTTTAGCCTGTTCAAAAAGGTCACGGACACGGGATGCACCGACACCCACAAACATTTCCACAAAGTCGGAACCACTAATGGAGAAGAAGGGAGTTCCTGCTTCTCCGGCCACTGCCTTTGCAAGTAAGGTCTTACCTGTACCGGGAGGGCCCACCAAAAGTACGCCCTTGGGAATACGGGCACCGAGCTCCACAAACTTTCTGGGCTCTTTTAAGAATTCTACAATTTCCTCAAGCTCTTCTTTTTCTTCATCAGCACCGGCTACGTCGTGAAAGCGCACCTTCATCTTTCCGTCATCATTAACCATGCGCGCTTTGCTCTTGCCAAAGGACATGACGCGGTTGCCGCCGCCCTGGGACTGTTGGATAAAGAAAATCCAGAAGAACACGAAAAGGATGACCATAGCAAACATGGGAAGCATTTCGAGCCACCATGGCGGGCTAGATTTCTTCTCAATATCGAAGTTCTGCAGCTTCCCTTGAGTGTAGGAATCATCCAGCAGATTTATAAAAGCTTCCTGTGATAGAAAGCTGATATTGTAGCGATAATCAGCCGATAAATTTCCCGAGGCCTTTTCCAATACAACTTCTGCTTGAAGCGTTCTGACCAGTACACTCTTTACATTACCGGCATCGAGTTCCCGACGGAAGTCGGAATATTTCATATCAGTGGGGTTACTGATACTACTGTACATCATGATGACCAGGGCCATAATCACAAATATGATGACATAGAAACTGAAGCCCCTAACATTCTTCAATAAATTCAACCTCCCGTTACAACCTGTGTTTTAAGCTTGTGTGCCTTATATAATAAATACTTAAGCCATTTAAAATTATTATATTATGGTAACATACCCATTATAAAAATACAACCTGCGATCCTTTTGCAACAGTCTTATAATTCCTCTACAATACATACGTCAGGCAGGTTGCGGTATTTTTCAGCATAATCCAAACCATAGCCAATGACAAACTTATCCGGAATTATTATACCCTGATAATCAACATCTAAATTCACCTTCCGTCTGGATGGCTTATCTAAAATGGTGCAGACTTTAACACTGGCACAATGCTTTGCCGCAAACAAATCCTTCAGATATGTAAGCGTTAAGCCTGTGTCTATAAGATCTTCGACCAGCAGAACATGCTTTCCGGTAATATCATAATCAATATCCTTTAATATTCTTACCACACCTGAGGATACCGTTGAATTGCCATAGCTGCTGACGGAAATAAAATCGATGCTGACAGGAATTTGGATCTCCCTTGACAGGTCGGATAAAAACATAAATCCGCCTTTTAACACGCCAACCAGCAATAGATCCTTACCTTCATAGTCCTTTGTTATCCTTGCGGCTAATTCCTTAGTCTTGGCCTGTAATTCTTCCTTGCTGATTAAAACCTTCATCTTAGTCATGTCTATTTCCTCCATTTTTAAAGCCCCTCCCACGAAAGCACCAACACCTCTTTGGTGTCCCATCGTGCCCTATAGTCCTCTGAGGTTCTCATACCGATGATCCAGACGATCCTTTGGTCTTTTGCGACCAATGGAATCCGGGAACGCTCATCCCATGGAACCTTTTGATCAATAAAGTAGTCTTTTAGTTTTTTCTCCCCACCGGATCCATAAGGACGAATCCGATCACCGTCCTTGCGGTTCCTTAGAGTTATTCCACATTCCAGCTTATCATAATCAAAGAGTTGAATAAAGGCATTTTCTCTCAGGGTATCCGGATTTCCATAGCGACCAAATGCCTCTTCTCCCGAAATAAGCTCCGCATGTAAAACGCCTCCGGCCTGTTCAGCCTCGGTTATCCCTTCATAGGAAATGGGATAGGCGTAAGGTTTTTGAGCCTGTATTGCCTGTTTTTCAAAAATAAGCTTATCATAGGATATGCGTGCCTCAAAGCCTTTTGGCAGCGGAGCCCTTTTACCTGTACGGCCATCTTGGCACAGCGCTGCAATTTGATCAACATGCACCCTCTCAAGATTTTTCCGATTGGTGTTTATTCTCTCCCAAGCGCGCCTGATTATCCTTTTGATTATGGCTGTCGGAAAGTTTTGAAGTTCTTTTAGGGACAATTCCACCTTCCCATCCTCAGAAAGCAGCACACGAAGGTAAGCTTCTTGGGCAACCGTTTCAATAAAATCCTGATCCTCCCGTATAATATGGGATAATCTTAATAATTGGTTGCTGGGATCAACGCTAAACATTTCCTGAATCATGGGAAACAGCACATTTCTAATACGGTTCCTGGTAAATTCATCGGTAAGGTTACTGCTATCGATACGAAAAGGGATACCATTGGCCTCAAGGTATTCCAGGATTTGAGCCCGGCCCACATTCAAAAGGGGGCGTATCACAGGCCCCTGCTTTATATTCATGCCACATAATCCATCCAGCCCCGTTCCTCTTAAAATATGGAGCATGATGGTCTCAGCCTGGTCCTCTCTGTGATGGGCCACAGCGATGGCCCCTGCACTTGTCCCCTCCATAACCTGATGAAACAGTTTGTACCGTATTTCCCGCCCTGCTTCTTCCAGGGAGCTTCCCTGATCATGGCTCATTTGCTTAAGATCGACCCGGAAGGTTTTCAAGGAAACATTCCAGTCTTTACAAAGGCGCTCAACAAAAGCCTGGTCCTCATCGGACTCATGACCTCTAAGACCATGATTCACATGCACCGCGGTAAGGGTAAGCGAGAAATCCTCTTTAAACTCAAGCAATACCTTAAGGAGGCAAACCGAATCGGCTCCTCCTGAAAGTCCAACCACCACACCGTCTCCTTTACGGAGGAGCTGATGCTTTATCATATCGTTCTTAATCTGTTCCAGCAAAGCTTTATCTTCCCTCGGCATGATGATGCCCATTCTAGCCGTTGCCATGGTAGGGCTGTTCGTCAAACATACGATTCCCGAACTTTGTGTATTGTGGCAGCCAAGCCAATTCCACTGTACCCGTCGAACCATTTCTGTGCTTGGCTATAATGACTTCTACGACGTTGCGCTTCTCGGAGTCCTCATTATAGTAGTCGTCACGATAGAGAAACATTACCATATCCGCGTCTTGCTCAATAGCGCCCGATTCTCTCAAATCGCTCAATATTGGCCGATGGTCATTTCGCTGCTCGGGTGCACGGCTCAGCTGTGAAAGCGCAATAATCGGTACATTGAGCTCCTTGGCCATAATTTTTAAGGATCGGGAGATATCTGAAATTTCCTGCTGGCGGCTATCGCTTTTTTTCCTTCCCTCCATCAATTGGAGGTAGTCGATGATGACCAGACCCAAACCTTTATCAAGCTTCAGCTTGCGGAGCTTCGACATCATCTCCATGGTATTGGTACTGGCATTATCATCAAGATATATAGGCGATTTTGAAAGGGGCCCCAAAGAAAACCCGATCTTCTTCCAGTCCTCGGCTTCGAGCTTACCGGTACGCATCTTCTCAAGCTCTACCATGGATTCCAGCGACAGGATTCTGTTTACCAACTGAATCCGGGACATTTCCAAGCTGAAAATAGCCACAGGGAAATTGCGAAGTGCCGCATTAACGGCTATATTGAGTACAAATGAGGTCTTTCCCATGGCCGGACGTGCCGCAATGAGAATGAGATCCGAATTCTGAAAGCCCGATGTTTTGCGGTCTAAATCTATAAAGCCGCTAGGAACACCTGTTAAGTCACCCTTATTCTGACAGAGCTCCTCCAACTGTGAGAAGGTCTTGTCTAAAACCGAATTGATGGCTTCCAGACCCGTTCGGTTCAAGCCCTGGGAGATGTCAAAAATGCTTTTTTCGGCCTGGTTTAGCACCTCCATGCCCTCCACAGCACCTTGATACCCCATGTCCACAATTTGCCCTGAAACAGTAATAAGGCTTCTCAATAAAGCCTTATCCTGAATAATCGACACATAATGAGCGACATTGGCCGTGGTTGGAACGGCATTGGCTAAATGGGCAATATAATCCACATCCCCTATTTTTTCAAGGGTACCGCGTTTTGTAAGAGCATCCGAAACAGTTACAATATCAACCGGCAGACTCTCTTCATATAGGGTCATAATGGCTTCATAAATCTCTTTATGCTTCTCTAAGTAAAAAGCCTCTGACTTTAACCGACCGCTTACCTCGGATAAGGCATTGCGGTCAAGTAATAGCGACCCCAGAACAGATTGCTCCGCCTCCACATGGTGGGGCGGAATCCTTGCTAAATCATCCATTAAAACCCCCGGAAGCTTATGCTGATTGATCGTTCTCCACCTTAACCTTCAGTTTTGCGGTTACGCCTGCATAGAGCTTAACCTCAACCTCGGTCTCCCCCAGAGCACGGATGGGCTCCGAAAGATTGAGCATCTTTTTATCAATCGTCAATTTATGTTGATCCTTTAAACGATCAGCTATGTCCTTACCCGTAATGGAACCAAAGAGCTTACCGTTAGCACCGGCTTTGGACTTTACCGTGACTGTGACATTGGCAATTTTAGCTGCTAAAGCCCGGGCATCGGTGAGCTCCATATCCTTGCGATGCCTTTCTGCGTTTTGCTTGGCCTTGGCCTCATTAATGGCTGCATTCGTTGCCTCCGTGACAAGTCCTTTCGGTATAAGAAAATTCCTTGCATAGCCATCATTAACGTCAATAACCTGATCTTTTTTACCAAGGTTCTTGACATCCTGCTTCAAAATAACTTTCATCGTGCAACCTCCATTCTATCGCTTCGGAATGAAATGTCGGCTGCCCATGACTTTTTAAGAAGCGTTTCCCGAATGGGAAGAACCACTTCGGGCACGGGATAAAGCAGACAAGTCTCCGAAATATTTTTCTGTTTCATGCTCCTGCAACAGGCCAAGACGAATCTTGGAGGTGATCTGCTTTTCCATGGCCGGGTAATCCAGTCCCAACCTTCTGGAAAGAAGATAACTGATGATGATGGTATCCGACAAAGTGTCGAGCGCAACATCCCTGATATCCTCACAGGTCTCCGAGGCCATCTCGGCATAGAGATTGGAAACTGCAAGGAGCAGTTCGCCTTTTAGACTTTCAATCAGCCGCATATTCTTAGCGATATCCATTCCCTTAAGATTCATTTTATCACTTCCACCCCAATTTTGTCAGAACCTATTACGGTGATGTTATTATAGCATTTGATGGGATGTAAGTTCCAATTTCCCGAAAGGTCTTTTTATGCGGTAATTGAGGCTAAAAGATTGAAATACAGCCTATAGATCGCAATCTATAGGCTGTTAATGCATCATCTGAAGCCGGGTATTAGTCGGTTGTATAAGGTAATAATGCAATATGGCGGGCTCTCTTGATGGCTACTGTCAGCTGGCGTTGGTGCTTTGCACAGCATCCGGAAATTCTTCTGGGAAGAATTTTCCCCTTTTCCGACAGGAACTTTCTAATCTTCATGAGATCCTTGTAATCTATATCGTCTACCTTATCGACACAGAACTGGCATATCTTACGTTTTGCCCTTCTCATGCCACCACGGCCACCCATTCTTCCTTCGCCGCTGTTGCTGTTGCCGCCCTTTCTAGGGCCTCTATCTTTTTTCATTTCAGACATTTAAAGAATGCCTCCTTCCAAGACTCTTTCTCTAAGGCATACACGCTTTTTTTATCTATCTCTATCTATCCGTCATGCTATTTTATAGCTAAATAACTATATCATAAACCAAAATAAAATGTCAATCCATAAGCTTTAAAACTTCTTCTCCCGGCAAGGGCTTGCTGAAAAGATAGCCTTGAATACGCTCACAGTTTCGTCTTTGGAGATAGTTGAACTGATCCTCGGTTTCAACACCCTCCGCAACGATGCTAAGTCCCAGCTTACGCCCAATATCCACAATAGAGCTGATGAGCAAACTCTTTTCCTTAACCTGACCAATGTTGTCAATAAAGCTTTTGTCAATTTTCAAAGTATTAATGGGTATTTTGGTCAGGTAGTTAAGGGCTGAATATCCTGTGCCAAAATCATCTAATGCAATACGGATACCCATTTCTCTAAGCAAGAGGATATTATGAAGCACCCGCTCCACCGATTCCATCATGGCCGATTCGGTAATTTCAAGCTCCAGGTATTCAGGGCTAAGCTCATATCTTTTAAGAAGGCCAATGACCATTTCTGCAAAATTTCTCTGGATAAGTTGAATGGGCGAGATGTTTACAGACATAATAAGGTGCTGATAACCCCTATCATGGACCTGTCTAAGGAATTTTAAAGCCTCCTCCAGTATCCATTCACCAAGAGGAATAATTAATCTGGATTCTTCGGCTGCAGGAATGAACTTTGCAGGTGAAACAAAGCCCAAGGTGCTGCTGTTCCACCGAATCAGGGCCTCCAAGCCCATCATTTTCTTATCTCTGGACCAGTATTGAGGCTGATAGTATAAGAAGAACTCACCTTGTTCCATTGCGAGCTTTATACTGTTTCTCAAGTTTAGGCGCTCAACAATAGCATCATTCATTTGCTGATTGAAGAAGATATATTTGCATATTTTCTCATTTGCCTTGTACATCGCTGTGTCGGCTTTCTTTAAAAGATTATCGAAACTATTGGCATCCTTTGGATAAAGGGAAATACCAATGGTGACGGCAAGGGTGATATTTTGTCCATTGATGTTTATAGAGCTTTCCAGATAGTTAATAAGCTTTTCTACAAACTCGGTCAACTCTTTCTCAGACTTATAATCCCAAATGATGATGGTAAATTCGTCCCCGCCTAATCTGGAAATATACATTTTATCGGTACAAATTTCTTGAAGCCGAGTAGCGACTGTGATAAGAAGCTTATCTCCGATGTAATGGCCATAAGAATCATTGATGAGCTTGAAATTATCCAGATCAATAAAGACCAGAGCAACATCGTTATCGGTTTTAGCGGTTATCCCATTAAAGACTTCGCTCAGCTTGCTGCGGTTGGAAAGGCCGGTCAGGCTGTCAAAATAGGCCAATCTCCTAACCTTTTCTTCTGCCACCTTTTTAGCGGTAATATCAGCATAAGAGCCTGCCATTTTTACAGGGTTGCCGTCGGAATCCCATAGGACCTTTCCAGTGGTATGCACCCACTTTTTATTACCCTTGGGTGTTTTTATGCGATATTCACACTCATAATACGGTGTCTTTAGTTCAAGATGCTGGTCATAGGCAAAGCGTACCAAGGAACGATCCTCGTTCAGAACAAAGTCCAGCCAATCCTGTTCTTTACCATTAAATTCTTCCTTGGTCATGTCAAAGATCTCATACCATTTATCAGAATAAAAATGACTATTGGTCACCATATCCCAGTCCCAAATACCGATATTGGAGGCCTCTACTACAAGATTGTGTCGTTGATCCTTCTCCTGAAGCATGATTTTTTGTTGAATAAGCTCGTCCAGCTGATCCTTTAGCTCTTCTTCCGATGCGGCCAGCTCCTCATAAACGGCTGACAGCTCCTCATGCTTTGCAAGAAGCTCAATTTCGGATTTGACTCGATCGGAGATATCCACACCCATGAGCTCATAGACCGTGACATCATTTCCATCATCAAAAACATTGATGTTAAAAATGACGCTTTTGGATACACCCTCAGAAGTCCTTACGGCAAGCTCAAAGTTACTTTCCGATGCACCGTCATGGGACTCCTTCATAATACGCTCTAATTTCTTCCGATCTTTCATATTGAGCAGATCAAAGATGCGAAGGGTCTTAACAACCTCATTCTGCATGAAGCCGAACCGTACCTCCGCATTGCGATTATAATCCAGTATGACACCATCTTCCAAGAAGGAGACCATAATGATATTGGCCGTTTCCACTGCATTTTTCAACGATTGCTCTTCATGCTTTATTTTTCTGGTGAGGACCGCGGAATAGGCCGTTATACAAATGAGTATCAGGCCAAAAACGGTCGCAAACAACGCCATAAAAATCAAGATAAGATTAGCGGTTGTAAAAGCCTCCGAATGGGGTGTACTGGCTGCAAAGCTCCAGGGCATATTTTTAATTTTGGTAAATCCCATATACTTTTTCTGGCCTAAATAGGTATAGGAACCCGCATCGGTATCCCCCTGAATCATCTTTTTTTCTAATTCTGCAAGCTCCGTCAGGCTGGGATCCGTTTCAGCCTGTTTAATAGAATTCACTCTATTATCCACAAGGCTTCTATTCTTATGGGCAATGGTTTCCCCTTTTTCATTGATCATGTAACCATAGCCTTCCTCACCGAAGGTAATATCGGCCACCAATCTATTAAATATCTCCATGGAGTAGAAGGCTCCGAGAGCGCCAGTGATTTCGCTTCCAGTATAAACGGGAACAGCAAAGGCAACGGGCATATAGCCCCTGGAAAAAGTCTGTTCGGATAAGGAGACATGATCCTCCCCTCCTATGGCCTTTTTGTAAAAAGACTCATCTGAAACATCAAAAACCTTTCCAAAAACACTGTGAAAAGCACCGTCCTTTGTTATAAAGCCCAGCTCCAGATTAGAATCTTCACGATCAACCGTTCTCAAAACATTCAGCTTTTCGTCGATGGAATAATTGGGACTTTTAACGATACTTAACTCAGAAAGCATGCGAAGATTCTCTAAGCGCCACTCGATGTCCTTTTCAACTGTATTGGCCCCTTGTTTGGCAATCTCTATCAGTGATCGCCCAATCATATCATTGAGAGCACGATAGGTATAGCTATAGGCGAAAAACCCCAGGATAAGTGCGATCACCACCACTAGGGCATACTTAATGATTTGATGAAGATACTTCTTGAAAAAAGCCATGGTGCCCTCCATTGCATGCTATATCTAGATTACCAATGCAGACGGTTATAATTACCCATAAAAGCAGATTTGAAACTTTTTCGACAAAAAGTTTCAATTTTTATGTTAATTTTAAATAGCCTGAAAACAGGCTTATAAAATTTATCGGATTTTATAGAAATATGCTGAACAGATTTTAGATTTTTGGGGGATATTCAGAGCAAAAAAAGGTATGGAGGCACATGCGTCCTTCATACCTTTTATCTTCCAGTTTCTAGCTATTCCTTTATTCCTTGTTTTCTGATTTAACCTCAGAAACCGGGACTTGTGAGGCTGTGTTCTTTTTCTTTTTAATACGCTTAATCCAAATCACTGCAATTACCCCTATCAAAAGTAAGAATAGAAGTGTTATCCATGAACCCACAAGCCAAACTAAAAAATCCTCAATACCCATTTTGAAGTTGTCCAAGGACTGGGTAAAGGAACTTGATATTCTCTGATCCAGGGTCTTGGCCACCGGCCTTGTTTCGGTCACATCATCCACTTCCTGAATGGAGATGGTTATCCGGCTTAGTGCAACTAGGCGGTCATAATTCTTAAGGGTGTTTTCAATGCTCTCAATTTCATATCGAACCTCAGATATTCTCTTTTCCAAGGTGATGACATCTTCCAGCTTGGTCGCCTTTGCCAAAATATCAAGCAGGGTTTCCTCCTGCACCTTCAAGGTCTTTACACGTGTCTCAAAATCGGTATATTTATCGGTAATATCCGTTCCCTCGGAAGTGGATTCCAACACAGTTCCTACTGTCCCCATGGCCATTAAAACGGCTTCATAGCTTTTGGCTGGCACACGGATGACGTACTCGGCATTTCTTAAAGCATGAGAGTAATTGCTTTTACCCCGAACGGTTCGGATCTCTGCAAAGCCACCCACTGATTCAATGAGCTGATCCATAGCTTTGATTGAATCATCAAAAGCCAAGGTCTCAATATGTACATTTCCATTCATGATCATTTTTCGTTCGCTGACAACGCTTTCCGCTGAAGCTTCTTCGTTAAAAGCAACATTGGTCTCGCCCAAACCAGCAGTTGTATACGCGGCCGAGGCTTGGGGTGCTTCTGCCGCAGGGACCGCAGCACCATAGGACTCTTTGGAGCTATAGGCTGCAGTATTCTGATCTGAGCTCATCGCTGTCTTTTGACTGCCACAGGAGGTTATGAATAAAACAACAACAAGTATTGAGGCCACTCCCCAGAAAAGCTTCTTCTCCAGGCTCCAATTTCTGATATTCATTTTTTGCACGTAAAACACCTCACTTTTCTTATCTCATTTATTTGACGCTTGTAGTTAATTAAAGTTCATTTAATAACAAATTTTTCTAATAGACTTGAGGGCCGAGGCTTGTGATGCATACGCATCTCTGCTGTTGTTTCTTGCGTTGTGTTATTTCATGATCTATAATGAATTTATAACGCTTCAGGGATTATTTGAGGACACTTTTTGGGGCTGCTTGGGAAGAATACAAACATCAAATTTTTTAAATTCTAAGATTAAAAGATTAAGTTTTAAGCTTGCAATTCTTTTGGTATTTCTGCCTCAATGGTTCATCAGAATTTAGGGTATCGGTAAGAACAATTTAATCACCAGAGCTCAGTGGTGCAGCAAAATAATGTTAGGGAGGATTGTTATGACAAATCAAGAAATCTTACAGCACATTGACCACACACAGCTTAAAGCCTTTGCAACATGGGAGGATATTAAAAAGATCTGCGATGAGGCTGTGACCTATCAAACAGCTTCAGTTTGTGTCCCCCCCTGCTATATCAAACGCATAAAAGAAGCCTATGGCACTCAAGTGAATATCTGCACGGTAATTGGCTTCCCTTTGGGCTACAGCGTTACAGCCGCTAAATTGACCGAGGCCAAGCAGGCCATTTTAGACGGTGCTTCTGAAGTAGATATGGTTGTTAATATATCTGATGTAAAAAACGGGCGTTTCGATGAGGTTCGCGAAGAGATTTCTGCTATCAAAAAAGCAGTAGGTGACAAGATCCTTAAAGTCATTATCGAAGCCTGTTATTTGACTGACGAGGAAAAGATAAAGCTTAGTGAGATTGTCACCGAAGCCGGTGCTGACTACATCAAAACCTCAACCGGCTTTGGGACGGGTGGTGCAACTCTGGAGGATATCCTTCTGTTTAAAGCACACATTGGTCCCAACGTAAAAATGAAAGCGGCAGGCGGTGTTAAAACGGTGGCTGACCTCGAAATGTTCTTGGAAGCCGGCTGTGAACGGATTGGGACCAGTTCGGCCGTTACAATGCTCTCTGGCGGGCAGGCAAAGGGCTATTAGGCCCTAGTGGTTATAGTCAATAAAAAAGGACCTATCGCTTTAATGACGTAGGTCTTTTTTTATTGGTACATTCAACTATAGTTGTAGTAGGTTACATTATTTAAAAATATCTTCAACCGCTTTGTTAATCAATTTGATAACCTGCTTTTCTTTATCATCTATTGGTACACAGTTTTTTTGCCATTCATCTAGTAACACCGCTGCCATTTCATTACCTTTTTTGGCGTTTTCAAAGACATGCCTGAAAGTTTCCTTTTTAGGGACAGTGACCCGACTGTTCAGAATATCTTTATTATCATAAGTATGGTGTGACCGGATGGGATTGATTGACGCTATCTGTGTTCGGTCAAATTGCATTGCCACACGCCTCCAATAACCATTACCCTGCCGCAAGCTCCGCCGCCTTTCAACGGGTTTTCATGGATTTCATCAAGATGTAACACAATATTAATATTTTAGCTTACTATTTTTTGTCAATAAATAATCAGTAAGTCCCAGGCCTATAGGACCTGGGACCTATATTCCATTACATCATTACTGAGAGAGCAGGTTATACAGCACCTGTGCCATGGCGGCTCTGGTTGTCGTACCCGTAGGATTAAGCTTGCCCCCGTCACCCATAATAGTACCCGTCTCCACGAACAAGGTCATGGCTTCTTTTGCCCAACCAGTAATTTCGCCCCTATCAGAAAAATCTAAATAGGGATAAAAGACGTTTTACTCGCTTCATCACTTCACACTCCTTGAAATAAAAGAAATTAAAGATTATGATGAGATAGCACTATAAGGTAGAATAAAATAAATTGACCTAAGTCATATTTTCTTTATTATATATTTTATTGAATTGTTATACAACACAGGGAGTTTGTATTTATATGAGTATTGAAGAAAAAGAGCGAAAAAGAGAAAAGGGTAAATTGACAAAGAGAAAACTTTTTGAATGCGCGGCTAGGTTATTCGACCAATACCCTTTTGAAGAGGTCAGTGTTGACATGATTGTAGCGGCGGCCGGGGTGGCTAAAGGAACGTTTTATGTTCATTTTAACTCCAAGGATGCTCTGATCGCTAACTTCCTGTCCGACTATATTAACAGGGTGGATGCGGATTACCGGGCTGTTCTATCTTCCTCCCCCCCGGACACATCGACATCACAGATTTTACTAGGGTTGATTGGCAGAATTGCTGACACGCTTACGAATACGATAGGCTGTACCGGCATGCGCACAGTATATAAGCTGCAGTTGAGCAACGCAGTGGATATGAGTGTGGTAATGGGGTACCAACGGGATCTGTATCAGATATTTTCTGAGCTTCTCAGCAAAGGCCTGGAGAAAAAAGAATTTCAAAGCGAGCTATCATTAGATACCCTGACCCGTCATTTTGTAATGGCCATAAGGGGGCTCAGCTACGAGTGGTGCATAAGATATCCCGACTTTGATCTCAAGGAACAAGCCTTAACGCACTTTCAATTACTTTTATCAGGAATTGAGCCAAAAACAACTTAACCCAAAAAAGCGGACGACTTTTCGCCGTCCGCCTTCTAATCTCGTAATGGTTTTTAAATAGCTCTTATAGCCAAATGAGCTTTGGATCCTTTGTAATAGCATTATTGTTTCTTAAAACGGTTTCTCGGGTATTAGTAATTTTATTAAGATCTTTATTCTATAGGAGAGGCCTATATGGAAACAGCAAAGTATGCTCTGATTCAAACCGGTTTGTCTGTGGGAATATCCCTGATCCTTGGTATTTTAATAGTTATTTTTGTGTACAGGCAGATCAAGCACTTTTATGCAAACCTAAACGAAGAGCATTATACGGTTCGTCTGTCAAAGTCTACCCTTGTGGTGGGTATTATAACTTCCCTTACCTTCGCTATGCCTTTGGTTTTGAACCTGTTATTTCCGGACGAAAAATCTGAATGGGTATCCATCGTTGTTCCCGGGTTATTTTTTTTGATGGGAATATTCCTGATCTTTTATTATTTAACCTGGAGAATTGATATTAACCAGAATAAAATCACAGTATACTGTCCCTTCAAAAAAGTGCTGCAAACAAGCTTCAACGAAATCTCGCTTGTGAGGCAAAATGATGAGGAGATTATCGTTTACATCGAAGATAAAAAAGCTTTTAGCGTAGATAAGAACGCACTTGGCCTGGAGCTATTAGTTTATCGGCTCTATGACTTGGGAAAGCTGGAAGCAACAAAAAGCAAGAACTGGTTTGTTGTCAAGCAGTCCAAAATGACTTTGGTAATCGGTTTATACGGTGTCCTCTTCAGCGGGGGAAGCTTTGTCTACATGACCTTCTGGCAGAAGGTGACGACCAATGCCGTTGTCTACTTGTTAATGTCTCTGGCCTTTGTTTCAAGTCTGTTCTTCATAAATTATTATAGGCGGTGGAGAATGGATGTCGAGTTGAGCACAATACAGTTTCGGCCAGCTTTAGGAAGTAAAAAGGATTTCTATTTCAGAGATATAACAAAGGTACATGCTCAAGAGGGTTGTATTGTACTTTATGTGGGCAATAAAAACAAGATTAAAGTGTCGGAAAGCTGTGAGGGTTATCCTATCCTCATTGAAAAGCTTTCCAGTGAAAACATTCCGTTCGTTTCCAATAACAGATCAATTTCTTAAGGCGCTTTTTTTATTCATTCATAGAATCTAGTATGAAGGATACTAAAAACTGAAAGCATTTAGCAATCAGGGTTTTTCTTTAGTGTCAGCTATCGTTTCCAATAACACATGATAACCTGCTCCTAAAACCGCAACCTTAACTTGTTTCATTCCTACATTTAACCGCTGGACTTTATATAATACCGACATTGATCAGCTTCCACCCATGCTTTTATGCATCCAGCATGCTTTCCTTACTTATTTAAACTGTCGTCGTGCCAGGTTCATTGCCGCATGAAGAGCGGTTTCTTTGGGTATTTCCACTACTACATCCTGAAAACCTTTAGTTAACATTCCCCTTAAGAGGTCAGAAATGAGGGGTGACTTAAGAAGAAGACTGCCCCATAAGAAAACCTTTGAAAAAGCACCGGTTCTCTGAGCTAATATCATGACCCCATTCATAAGCGCTTGTGCAGCCTCGTATAAAATGCGAATTGCCTCTGGCTCCCCCAACTCGGCCGCCTGAAATACTAGAGGTGCCAAAGCAGCTATTTTACTTTTATCAAGAATATTTTTATTACAAAATCTAGCGATTTCATTCTGTGTGCAAATCCCGGTTTTCTCAAGCAAAAGCCGCGTCAACACAGGCGCCTGTCCATCGCCATCAAGATGCCGAGTAATTGAAGAAAGTGCCTTGAGTGAAATGGAAAAACTGCTGCCCTCATCGCTGGTTAGATGCCCCCAGCCACCGTATCGATATAATTCTCCCTTCTGGTCACGTGCCCAAAGAATAGAACCGGTACCGCTGGCTATCAAAAGAGCCGGTTTGTCGCAAAGTGTAAGTAAAATGGCACAATCATTATAAATGAGGACATTTTTTTTGTTAAACCCAAACTCAGACAAAAGGTGCCGGTACTCCTGCTCCAGCTCCTGGGTATCTGCTCCGCTTGCGGCACTAACAAACCCTCGGCAACCCTCCGGTCTCAATCCGCAGGAAATAAGGGCAGGATAAATCGTTGCGCTAAGTATTTCTTTGGTTCGATCATATCCGTCAAGGTTAAGCGTACATC
>JAEYPI010000247.1 GCA_023410885.1 Bacillota bacterium | reverse complement strand
AAGCTATACAGTGTGCTAAAAACGAAGGCAGAGTAACTCCTGCTGTCCATGTGGGTGAAATTAAGGCCGAAGAAGGTATGGGTGCGGCACTTCCTGATAAACGCGATGTTTTCCTGCAGCTATCGATCAATGCCAAACCTGATCAATTCGATAAAGTGTTTGATGCAGGCCTGCAGGATTATCTCAATAGCGGCGGTCAGGCCATTATCGACGAACGTAAGGCTGCCTATGAAAAATATCACAAATAGTTAACACCTTTCTCAGTATATGGTAATATTAGGTGGGGGATTGCTTTGAGGGCTATTCCCCTCCATGTATTTTTGCGCGGGGGTTCATATGGTGCTATTAAATGATCAATGGCAGTTTGCAAAAGGCGAGCCGATGAATTTTGTACCGGTGGCGTTACCCCATGATTGGTTGATTTCCGATACCAACAATCTCTATGAAAGCGGAATCGGTTGGTATAAACGGGAATTGGATGCACGCTTTCTCAAAGAAGGACAGCGGCTTTTTTTGCGTTTTGACGGTGTCTATATGGACAGCACCCTTTATGTCAACGGGGAGTACGTGGGAGAATGGAAGTATGGCTATACCGCTTTTGAATTTGATATTACGGCGTTCATACACCGGGAAGCCACCAACATCTTGCTTTTAAAAGTTAATTATCAATCCCCCAACAGCCGTTGGTATTCCGGAGCGGGGATATACAGGGATGTGTGGCTCAAGGTTAAAAACGTCTATCATTTTATATCTGACGGCCTCTATATCACTACCGGTAAGCAGGATAATAAATGGTCTTATCAAGTTGATGCAGAGGTGGAAACCGGGGGGAGGTCTTATACCCTCCGACACACGCTGCTTAATACAGAGGGCGAAATTGAAGCTTGGGATGTGGACAGTCCCCGTCTCTATACCCTGCGTTCAGAGCTCTTGGTCGATGGGGTTGTGATGGATGTTGAGGATACGACTATTGGCTTTAGGACCCTAGAGTTTACCACTGATAGGGGCGTTTTCCTTAACGGCCGGCATTTAAAGCTCAATGGGGTCTGTCTGCACCATGATATAGGGGCTTTGGGTGCCACAGCGAATCGGGATGCCATCCGGCGACAGCTTACCTTACTGAAAGACATGGGGGTTAATGCTCTGAGAACATCCCATAACCCTCCTGCAAAGGCTTTCATGGAACTAGCGGATGAAATGGGCTTTCTGGTCATGTCAGAAATTCTGGATATGTGGAAGCGGCCCAAGAACACCTATGACTATGCTCGATTTTTTGATGATTGGATTGAAAAGGATGTGGCGTCATGGATTCGACGGGATAGAAATCACCCTTCGTTGATTCTTTGGAGCGTAGGAAATGAAATCCCCGATACTCACATCGATTATAAAGATGGTGCTAATACACTGCTGAAGCTGATGACATTTGTTAAAAAGCATGATCCGAAGGGTCATGGGGCTGTGACCCTCTGCTCTAACTATATGCCATGGGAAAATACGCAAAAGTGCGGCGATTTGATAAAAAACATAGGCTATAACTACGCGGAGTCCCTGTATGAGCCCCATCATAAAGCCCATCCCGATTGGATTATTTATGGTGGTGAGACCTGTTCCACGGTACAAAGCAGGGGGGTGTACCATTTCCCTCTATCAAAATCCATTTTATCGGACGATGATCTCCAATGCTCTGCGTTGGGAAATAGCTCAACAAGTTGGGGAGCCAAAAATGTAGAAGCTTGCATCCTTGCCGATAGAAATACCCCCTTTTCCTTTGGTCATTTTATTTGGTCTGGGCAGGATTATATTGGGGAGCCGACGCCCTATCATACCAAGAATTCCTACTTTGGACAAATCGATACAGCGGGTTTCCCGAAAGACTCCTATTATCTCTTTCAGGCTGGCTGGACAGATTATAAAAAAGCGCCCATGATTCACCTTTTCCCATACTGGGATTTCTCACCCGGTCAGATAATTGATGTACGCGTGTGCTCAAATGGCCCCAAGATAGAACTCTTTTTTAATGACCAAAGCTTGGGGACTGCCATAATGGAAAATCGGTTAATTGCCGATTGGCAAGTGGCCTACCGTCCAGGGACTTTACGCGCCGTGGCTTATGATGATCAGGGCAATGTCATTGCTGAGGCGGAAAGGCAGTCCTTCGGCGATGTGGAGCGGCTTCATATCCAAAGAGATTCCTTTGGAGATTTAGTATTCTTAACCATAACGGCTCTGGACAAAGAAGGGCACACGGTAGAGAATGCCAATTGCCGTGTTCATGTTTCGGTGGAGGGAGGGAAGCTTTTAGGCCTGGATAATGGGGATTCCACTGATTACGACCAATATGGAGCTGATAATAGACGTCTCTTTAGCGGAAAGCTACTGGCCATTGTCAAGGAAGAAAAGGGCCAAACCGCTCAAATTAAAGTAACGGAGGATCCCGAGGACATCCCCATTAGAAAAATAGAATTAGAAGCAAGTCGCTACACTGTTAAAGCAAAAATTTTGCCTGAAAACTCAACCTATCAAGACCTTTATTGGCGATTGACCGATGCCGGAGGCATTGACACTCCGTTAGGCAGTCTTAATGTCGCAGAGGATGGCAGGAGCGCCACTGTCATGCCCAAGGGCGACGGTGAGGTTTATGTCAGATGCTGTGCGAAAAATGGAAAAGAACATTTGGCTCTGATATCCCTGTTGAAGCTAACCATCACCGGCATGGGAAAGACGTTTCTGGATCCTTATGTCTTTATATCCGGCGGGCTGTACCATTACAGCAATGTAGAGCTGACCAATGGTAACGAGCGGGGAGTTTCAACCCTAAGAGATGGCGAAAGCCATGTTGGCTTCAAAGACATTAACTTTGGTGATTATGGTTCCGATGAGCTGATATTGCCGTTATTTCCACTAGAGAAGGACCCTTTCATCTTTGAAATATGGGAAGGCATGCCTCTAGAAGGCGGTACTCAGCTTTGCACAGCAACTTATGACAAGGGTTCTGTCTGGAACGCCTATCAGGAAGTCACCTATAAGCTGCCCCGCAGGTTGCGCGGCGTAACCGATTTGTGCTTTGTCTTCCGACAAAAGGTCCATATTAAGGGCTTTGTATTTACCAAATATCAAAAAGCATTTCAGAGGCTCTCTGCCACGGAGTGCGACAGTATTTACGGCGATTCATTCAAGGTGAAAGCTGACACCATCGAGAATATTGGCAACAATGTTTCCCTCGTATTTGAGAATATGGATTTTGGAAGTCAGGGGGCGGGAGGCGTTGCACTCCGTTGGCGATCCAATCTTGTTAGGAATCCGATTCAATTCGTATTTGCCTGCGGGGATGAAGAAATTAAACAAATGGTTGAGGTTGACCGTGCTGATACATACATAAGCAGAATTTTCACACTGAGCGAGAGGATAAGGGGCAAAAAGACGGTTTCTCTGGTTTTTCTACCGGGTTGCAGTCTTGATCTTGCCTGGTTACAGTTTTTAGAATGAAAATCGGGTATATGTTTTCAATGAAAACCCGGGTATATATAGACTAAATGAGATATCAATTTTAAAGAAAGGGCGACAACCATGAGTGTTCAACTTCCCCTTTTATTGTCTGAAGGCATGGTGCTTCAGCGCAATGCAAAGGTGAAACTCTGGGGAACGGCAGACGAGCCGGTAACCGTGACCTTCTTAAATAAGCAATACCATGCAACCCCCAATGCTTACAGCAGCTGGGAGGTCATTCTGTGTGACCTTCAGCCTGGGGGACCGTTTACGCTGACCATCAATGAGATGACAATACGCGATGTTTTTGTAGGTGATGTCTGGCTGTGCTCGGGGCAGTCAAACATGCAACTTCCTATGATGCGTGCAAAGCACATGTACCCGGAGGAGATGCAAGCCACAAACCAGAATATACGTCAATTCACTGTACCACAGCGGTTTAACTTTCACACCCCCATGGACGCTCTGGAGGGTGGCGGTTGGGCAGGAGCTTCCCCTGAGACCATTGGGAGCTTTTCAGCGGTGGGCTATTTCTTTGCAAAGCGACTCTATCAACGTTATCAAGTCCCCATAGGGCTTATTTTAGCAGCCATTGGCGGCACACCCATCCATGCATGGATGAGTCGGGGCACATTGGAGAATTTCCCTGAGTTACTTCGTGAAGCCGATCAGTGTGCAGATGAAGGCCATGTTACACGGGTGCAGGCCGAGGACTTTAGACGGACAGCAAACTTCCTCAAAGAGATCAACAATAGCGATCCCGGACTGGCCGAGAATTGGTATTCAACTGACTATGACGACGGGGAGTGGGAGGAACAACCTCTGCTCACACCCTGGCCGGGAACCGGCTCAGTGTGGTTTCGAAAGACCCTTGAGATTCCACCGTCCCTTGCCGGAAAACCGGCAACCCTCTTTCTTGGGACACTTATGGACTGGGATATGGTCTATGTCAATGGCGAAGTGGTGGGAAACACCACGTACCGCTATCCGCCACGGGAATATGCGATACCGTCCTTACCCCAAGGACGCTGTGTTATTACAATACGTGCTATCAGCAAGGATGGCGGATGTTTCACTCCGGGTAAACAGTACCTGCTCACTACTGACGGGGGAGCTTATGACTTAAGTGGCATATGGCGGTTCCGTCGGGGAGGACAGGGCAATGTGCCCATTCCTGAAACATGCTTTCATTATAAGCCTACGGGGTTGTACAATGGTATGATTTCCCCTCTTAAACGTTTCGCCATCAAGGGTGCTATCTGGTACCAAGGCGAATCGGATGCCGCAAATCCTCAGCGATATGCCGAGAAATTCTCATCCTTGGTGGACAATTGGCGATCGGATTGGGGATGGGCATTTCCCTTTTTGTTTGTTGAGCTGCCCCACTGGGAAGGAGGCCCTAATTGGGCCCTGTTGCGTCAACAACAGTGGTTGTCGCTCCGTATACCGAATACCGCCATGGCGGCGGCCTTCGATCTGGGCGAGCACAATGATCTACATCCCCAGGAAAAGCAGGCCATTGGTGACCGGCTGGCAAGATGCGCCATGGGCGTGGCCTATTGTGAACCAATGCCACACTCACCTTTTGAAATTGTAGGTATGAAGGGTCTTTAATAATTGCAAATATGCTTTAGTTTATCCATTACCAACCTTATTTTGCGATGCTATACTCTTTGTGAGTCTTTAGCACTTGTTTGGGAGGTCTTGATTCATGATGAATTACAGGGAAAAAGCCCGTGAGCTTGTCTCAAAAATGACATTAGAAGAAAAAGTTTCTCAGATGCTTCACAGGGCAGCATCGGTGGACCGCTTGGGTATTCCGGCCTATAATTGGTGGAACGAGGCCCTCCATGGTGTGGCACGTAGCGGAGTGGCGACGGTATTTCCACAGGCTATCGGCATGGCAGCCACCTTTGATGCTGAGCTCTTGGAGAAGGTGGCGGACGTAATCTCGAACGAAGGTCGGGCAAAATACAATGCTTACCAGCAGGAAGGAGACCGCGATATTTATAAGGGGCTTACCTTCTGGTCGCCAAACATCAATATATTCCGGGACCCCCGCTGGGGGCGCGGTCATGAAACCTATGGGGAGGACCCCTATCTCACTTCAAAGCTTGGAGTGGCCTTTATCAGAGGCTTGCAGGGACCTGATCGAGAACAACTGAAATCAGCAGCCTGCGCCAAGCACTTTGCCGTCCATTCCGGACCTGAATCAGAAAGACATGAATTTAATGCGATCTGTGATGCTTATGATCTTTGGAATACCTATCTTCCGGCTTTTGAAGCGGCTGTAAAGGAAGCCGGAGTGGAAGCCGTCATGGGAGCCTATAATAGAACCCTCGATGAGCCCTGCTGTGGCTCAAAGTTCCTGCTAAAAGATATTTTGCGGGATAAATGGGGATTTGATGGCCATGTGACCTCGGATTGCTGGGCCATCAGGGATTTCCACATGCACCATCACATCACCCACACACCTGTTGAGTCCGTGGCTCTGGCAGTACGATATGGCTGTGATTTGAATTGTGGCAATCTGTTTGGATATTGTCTTGAAGCAGTGGATGAGGGGCTTTTGACCGAGGAAGAAATCGATCAGGCCGTCGAGCGGTTATTCGTCACGCGTATGAGATTGGGTATGCTGGGAGCTCCTGAAAATCCCAAGTATACCGCTATTCCCTATGAGGTGGTGGATTGTCAATCTCATCGTGAAATTAATCTTGATGTAACACGCAGAAGTCTTGTCCTGCTTAAAAATGACGGAATATTACCCCTTGATATCCATCCTATCAAAACCATCGGCGTCATAGGCCCCAATGCAGACAGCAGGCGTGCTCTTGAGGGCAATTACGAAGGAACAGCAAGCGAGCATGTTACAGTCTTGGACGGCATACGTCAACTGGCACAGCAAACAGGCACAAGAGTTCTCTATGCCCAGGGCTGTCATTTATATAAGAATAGTGTTAGCGGCCTTGCACAGCCCGACGATCGCATGGCTGAAGCCAGGATTGTGGCAAAGCACAGCGATGCCATCATCCTATGCCTCGGTCTGGATGCTGATATTGAAGGAGAAGAAGGGGATGCCTCCAATGAGTTCTCAAGCGGGGACAAGAATAATCTTGATCTGCCGGGGCGTCAGCAGGCCCTTTTAGAGAATGTGGTTGAGGCTTCAAACGGCAAACCCGTTATTCTTGTTTTGATCTCGGGAAGCGCCTTGGCAATTTCCTGGGCCCATGAACACACCAATGGTATTATTCAGGCCTTTTATCCCGGTGCCCTTGGCGGGCAGGCCATTGCGGAGGCAATATTCGGACATTTCAGCCCCGAGGGTAAGCTTCCGGTCACCTTCTATAAAAGCACGGACGAACTACCTGATTTTCGCGACTATAACATGGAAAATCGCACCTATCGCTATTTTAAAGGAGAAGCCCTCTATCCCTTTGGTTTTGGCCTCGGTTACTCCCATTTTGAACTGGATAGCCTGAGAATGGATTCCCAGCAGGTTATAGTCAATGTCAAAAACAGTGGGGATAGAGAGGCAAGGGAAACAGTGCAGGTCTATGTTTCTTCACCTGGGCAGAAAGAAAAATTTAGTCTTTGCGGGATTAAGAAAGTCTTGCTAAAGCCGGGTGAAGAACATGAGCTCCGGATACCTCTTGAGGACAAGGTCTTTTCAAGATATAATTCCCAAGGCGATTTGGAATTGATCCGGGGCCGGCACCTACTCTATGTGGGCTTTACCCAACCGGATGAGCGAAGTGTCTCCTTATATGGAGCAGAACCCTTAATGATGCAAATTGATTTATGATTGATGAAAATTCACTAAGGGTCAGTCAAAATATAGCATTTTAAGTTCCTATAAAGGAGAGGGGATCATGATGAATAAGCGAGATTTGTTGCTTTGCGCTTTAAATCGAGAAGAACAAACTGTACCGGTTTGGCCCATGGGGTTTGAAAATCTTGATACCGCTAAAAGGTTGATAGGTGAGGAAAATGTTCCGTTGGACATATCACCTCAATTTGCGTATAAAAAAGGCGCTGCCGATGAAGAAAACCAGGTGCTCAAGATAAAATTTGCCGAGAAGGTGGATAGTTGTGTCATCGGCGTGGGCAAGGGCGGTGGTTTTTCACACGGTCATGGTGGCCCCGGCGAGTTTATGGAAAAGCTTATCGATAAAGGCGAAAATTATTACATATCCCTTTATGAAACCGGTGTGAAAAAGGAAGTACGGACCAATCCCCATTTTATGCGGTATTTTGACCATCAGGGCGAATGTGAAGAACGGTTTGATCAACTGGAATTTCCAAATGCATTGGACCCCTCCCGCTACGAGGGAATAGCCGAAGAAGTGGCTTTCTTCAAACAGCAAGGCTATTTTACAACGGCTAATATCAATGGCTTTTTCTCAGGTCTTCATTATTTCTTATGTCCCTATGACAAAATCCTTCTCAATTTTCTTCTGGAGCCCGAGTTTGTCCATAAAATGATGAAAAAACTGGGTGAATTTAACCTCAATGCGGCTGAAAATCTATTGAAATGCGGTGTTGATTCCATAACCTTCTGCGATGATATGGGGAGCGGTAACAGTCTGTTATTTTCACCGGACCTGTATGAGGAATTCTTCTTCCCGTGGCATAAGGAGCTTGCGGACCTGTGCCATTCTTACGGCGCCTATGCCCATATGCACAGCCACGGCAATATCAATAAAATCATTGGCAAAATAGTTGAAGCCGGTATTAATATGCTCAATCCCTGCGATCCTTATGAAAATATGGATTTAAGGCAATTAAAGGCTCAATACGGAAATAGAATAACCTTTGTGGGCGGAGTCGATAAGTTCTTTTTTGAATGGGACAGAGAGACAATGGCCAGAAGCTTGAAGCAGGTCATTGAGACCGGCAGGAAAGGTGGGGGATATGTTTTTATGGATTCCTCTGGATCCATTCCTGAAAATGTCTCCAAGGAAACCTTTGATTTCTATATGGATTTAAGTAAAGAACTGAGATCCAAGAAATAAGATCAGGGGTAAAATAGCGGTGGTTAAAGACCCGGTTCAATAGATAAACTTAACGTCATCCAAAGCAAAACAAAACATGTTGCTTAAGATTAAATACCAAACAAAAAGGGCGCGTTGCTACTATCTCAAAATGAGTTTTGCAGCACGCCCTTTCTTCTTTTAGCATGACTATGTGT
>JAEYPI010000122.1 GCA_023410885.1 Bacillota bacterium | reverse complement strand
GGAATAGTATCTTTCACCAACCATGACTATCACAATTTCAGAAAGGGCACTCAATAAGATATAGGATCCTATTGAAGTCATGAGCTTGTGCTTATTGGCAAGATGGCCCATAGCAATGGCTGCATAGATCATCAATATGGCTGAAGACAGAACGATTATAAAAGCTAAAATGAGCTGACAAACTGATAGTAGGAGGGAAGAGCCAAATGCTTCGTAAGCTGCGGTCCAAATTTCGGTTAAACTCTCAATTACTTTACTGAGAGGGAACTGGTCCATAGCAATGATCCATACGGAGGTCAAGGCAACCAGCCCGCTAACCGCAGTCCAAATAATCGAAACCAGAAGCTTGGTTACAATATGATTCCAAGGCTTTGTGGGCAGCGTAAACATGAGATAACCCTCATCGGAGAGCAGGTTCTTGTAAAAGCGTTGGATCATGACAATAAAAGTCATGACCATGGTACCGACCAGGATCAGGATGTAAAGCATCATACTGATAGTGGCGGGCGTAGTCATTTCATCCGGTGAGATGAGTAGCCTGTTAATGAACGCAAAGGCCAATAACACGAGATATAAAGGTAAAAGTATACGTGCGGTTGCTTTTATTTCATATTTAAATAGTTTTCTTAACATCTGAATACCTCCCTGAACAAAGTATCAACGGACTTACCGTTTTGATCCCTTATATCGTCCACCGAGGAGGTCATGGCCACCTGGCCGTCCTTTAGAAAGATGACATGATCGAGGATTTTCTCGATATCCGAGATAAGATGGGTGGAGATGATGACCGTGGCCTTCTCGCTATAATTGCTGATGATGGTGTCGAGAATATAATCACGGGCTGCAGGATCAACACCACCGATGGGCTCATCTAAAAGGTAAAGGTCGGCCTCACGGCTCATGACAAGGATGAGCTGAACCTTTTCTTTGGTTCCCTTGGACATGGTCCGAAGCCTGTCATCGGGGTTAATTTTAAGCTTCTTGAGCATATCATAGGCCTTCTCGGAGCTGAAATTATCATAGAAGTCCGAAAAGAGGCTTATGATCTGGTGGACGCGCATCCAGTCGTTTAAGTAAGTCTTTTCAGGCAGATAAGAGACTATTTTTTTTGTCTCAATGCCGGGCTTTTTTCCATCGATGAGGATATCCCCCTTAGTGGGCGTCAGAAGATCGTTGGCAAGCTTGATAAGGGTGCTTTTTCCGCTCCCGTTTGGTCCCAAAAGGCCAATAATTTTTCCGCGCTCAATCCTGAGATTGATACCTGATAGAGCGGACTTTTTCCCAAAGGCCTTGGTTAAATTGTTGCATTCTAAAATGGCATTCATTTTTTCATCTCCTCTATCATACTGGTGATAAGGACAAGGGTTTCCTGCTTTTCAAATCCCAGTAGCTGCATTTTTTCGAGAAATTCTTCAACCTGTTCATGGGCCAGTTTTTTCTTGGCAACTTTAAGCATATTCGCATCCTCCGTTATGGATCGCCCGCTGGTGCGGTGGGTGATGATCAATCCGTCTTCTTCCAGCTTGGCAAGAGCTCTTTGCATGGTATTTGGGTTGACCGAGGCCTCCTGGGCCATATCACGAACCGAGGGAAGCTTTGAACCCAAGGGATATACGCCTGAAAATATTTTTAATTCAATCTGCTCAATCAATTGGGTGTAAATGGGTCTGTCGGACTTTAAATCCCATGGCATGTTATCACTCCTTGTACTATTGTATTAAGTGCTTAATACAATAGTACAACCGACGTGCTTTTATGTCAATAGTTTTTTTGTATCAAAGCTTTTTTTGCATTGGGAACAGATGTTTGGTAAAATAGAGAGGGTATCTTAATAAATATTACAATTCAATTTCACTTAAAAAAATGGAATGAGTATATGAAAGTTTTCCCTTGGTTTGGACATCATAATCTGGAAGACATACCAAGGGAGGATTTTGTAATGAGTAAAAAGATTGTGGTATCATTATTGAGTATTTTAATGTTAGTTGCCCTTACTCTGGCCACTATTAACCCAGGCAGCGTTATGGCCATAGTAGGGCTGTCGAGCCTTGATGCCAATACCCTTGAAAAGACCCAGGCCGATATGATTCAAAACCTGACGTCAGGGATGACTGACCTGGCTAAAAAGATGGGTAATAGTACGGAGAAAACGTACACCTCGGAAGATGGGGCTGTGGTCGTTAAGGTTACGAAAGGTAGTCAGGATATTGAGGTTATCATTGAATTTGACGGTAGCCTATTTCCCGATATAGACTATAAAGACATAGGCAAGGTAATGAGAATTGCTCAAAACTATTTGAAGCCTGTCTTTACTGAAAAGCAGGCCATGGGATTATGCGGCCTTCTAATCGGTGATGCCTATGCCCAGTATAGACGGGAAAAGGCCATCATCCTGATAACAAAAGAATATGAAGGGATCACCATTGAGTGCTCAGGCGATGTGGACTTAGGCTTGGGAAGGGTGAGCCTTAAAAGCGCACTAGGAGTGAAAAAATGGCAGCCAAACAAAAGCAAAACTACGGAAATGAAAGCATTACCTCTTTAAAGGGAGCGGATCGTGTTCGCCTCAGACCAGCCGTTATCTTTGGATCTGACGGATTAGAGGGGTGCCAGCATTCCTTTTTTGAAATTCTTTCAAACTCCATAGACGAGGCCCGCGAAGGCCATGGTAATCTCATACGAGTGATTCGTCGCAAGGATTTTTCCATTACAATTGAAGATCAAGGCCGTGGTGTTCCCGTGGATTATAACTCAAAGGAGGAGCGCTATAATTGGGAGCTGGTCTACTGTGAGCTTTATGCCGGGGGTAAGTATGCCAATAATACCGGCGAGAACTATGAATTTGCGTTGGGACTCAATGGTCTGGGTTCCTGTGCAACCCAGTATAGTTCGGAGTTTATGGATGTAACGGTTTTCCGCGATGGCTATAAGTATGAGCTGCATTTTGAGCACGGCAATAATATTGATGGGCTTAAAAAGACTAAATTCAATTATGAGCATACGGGGACAATCCAAACCTGGAAGCCTGATCGGGAGGTCTTTACCGACATTAGGATTCCTGTTGCTTATTTTAGAGATACCTTAAAGAGGCAGGCTGTGGTAAATGCCGGACTTGTTTTTGAATTTCTTGATGAGGAGAGCGGCACCACAGAAACCTTCCTTTACGAGAATGGCATTATAGACTATGTGAATGAGCTCAACGACGAGAGGGGCCTTTCTATTCCTCGCTTTTTTGAGGGCTCAGCTGTCGGGCGGGATCGTGAGGATAAGCCCGAGTATAAGGTTAAAATGCAGATTGCATTTTGCTTTAACAATGAGGTCAACACCATCGAATACTACCATAATTCCAGTTGGCTGGAATATGGCGGCGCGCCCGACAAGGCTGTCAAGACAGCCTTTGTAAACGAACTGGACAAGTACCTGAAAAACAATAATAAGTATAATAAAAATGAGAATAAGATTACCTTCAACGATATTGAGGATAGTCTTATTCTCATTACCAATACCTTTTCAACCATGACCAGCTATGAGAATCAGACAAAAAAGGCCATTAGCAATAAGTTTATTCAAGAGGCTATCACTGATTTTCTACGTCAGCAGCTGGAAGTTTATTTAATTGAAAATAAGGAAGAGGCCGAAAAGGTCACGAGCCAGCTTTTGATTAATAAACGAAGCCGTGAATCAGCGGAAAAGGCGAGAATTGACGTTAAGAAAAAGCTTGGCAGCGCCATGGATATTTCCAGCAGGGTCAAGAAATTTGTAGATTGCCGTAGTAAGGATACCTCAAGGCGTGAGCTTTACATCGTTGAAGGTGATTCTGCCCTTGGTTCTGTAAAAATGGGTCGCGATAGTGATTTTCAGGCCATTATGCCCGTCAGAGGTAAGATTCTGAATTGTCTGAAGGCTGAGTATGGCAGCATTTTTAAAAGCGATATTATTGTTGACCTCATCAGAGTCTTGGGTTGCGGTGTAGAGATTCGAACCAAGCATAATAAGGATTTAAGCTCCTTTGACTATGATAACCTAAAGTGGGATAAAATCATTATTTGTACGGACGCGGACGTGGATGGCTATCAGATCAGAACCCTTATATTGGCCATGCTCTATCGATTGGTACCCACCCTCATTGAGAGGGGACGTGTCTACATAGCCGAGTCACCCCTTTTTGAAATCACCACTAAGGACCAGACTTATTTTGCCTTTACTGAAAGGGAGAAGGCTGAAATAATGGAAAAAATAAAAGGCCAGAAGGTGTCCATACAACGTTCAAAAGGTCTTGGTGAAAATGATCCGGACATGATGTGGACCACTACCATGAACCCGGAAACCCGACGCCTTATCAAGGTCATGCCCGATGATATTGAGCATACCCAGAAGTTTTTTGATCTTCTATTGGGTGACAACCTACAAGGCCGTAAGGACTATATTGCCGAGCACGGTCATGAGTACATGGAGCTTATCGACGTATCCTAAGAAGGAGTCAGGGGGACGGTTCTCTGACTCCACCCAATCGAATGGAGCCAGATAACCGCCCCCTGACTCCTTGACTCCGCTATAGAAAGGATCTTATCATGCAGGGCAAACATACCGAACAACGAATTGTTGATACCTTAAAAGTCAATTATATGCCATATGCCATGAGCGTCATCGTATCCCGTGCAATACCTGAGATTGATGGCCTCAAACCCTCTCACCGAAAGCTTCTTTATACCATGTATAAAATGGGGCTCTTGAAGGGGAATAAAACAAAATCGGCCAATGTGGTCGGTCAGACCATGAAGCTCAATCCTCACGGTGATATGGCCATTTATGAAACCATGGTGAGACTGACCACGGGTAATATGTCACTCTTGCATCCGCTGGTTGAATCCAAGGGTAATATGGGCCGTGTTTACTCACGGGACATGCGTTTTGCTGCACCTCGATACACCGAGGCCAAGCTAGCTGATATTTGTGAGGAAATTTTCAGGGATATTGATAAAGATACGGTGGACTTTATGGACAACTATGACGGTACCATGAAGGAGCCTGTACTGCTTCCTACCGCGTTTCCCAATATTCTGGTTAATCCCAATCAGGGGATTGCCGTAGGTATGGCCAGCAACTTTTGCAGCTTTAACCTCCGAGAGGTTTGTGAGGCGACCATCGCTTACATAAAAAACGATGACTTTGATATTATGAATTATTTAAAAGCACCGGATTTCTCAACCGGGGGCCAGCTCATTCTCAATGAGCACGAGATGCAAAAGATCTATGCAACGGGGCGGGGTTCTTTTAAGCTGAGAGCAAAATATCGTTACGATAAGCCAAATAGCTGTATTGAAATTTATGAAATTCCCTATACAACTTCAACTGAGGCTATTATTGAGGCCGTAGCTACCATTATCAAGGAAGGCAAGATCAAGGATATCACCGATATAAGGGATGAGACCGACCTTGAAGGTCTCAAAATTACCATCGATCTTAAGCGCAACTCGGATGCAGATGCGATAATGAATAAGCTCTTTAGGCTCACACCGCTTCAAGATAGCTTCGGATGCAACTTTAATATGCTCATCGATCAAAAGCCTATTGTTTTAGGAGTTGTCGGCATTCTGGATCATTGGGTTCAGTTCCGTATGTCTTGTATTCGGAGAAAATGCGAGTTTGATATTAAGAAGAAGAGTGAACGCCTCCATCTTTTGATGGGCCTTTCAAAAATTCTTCTTGATATTGATAAGGCCATCCGCCTTATTCGTAATACTGAGCAGGATGCCCAGGTTATCCCCAACCTCATGAGGGGCTTTTCCATCGATCAGCTTCAGGCTGAGTATATTGCTGAGATCAAGCTTCGCAATCTCAATCGGGAATATATTTTAAGACAGACCTCCGACATTGATAAGCTAAACCGTGAAATCGCAGATTTGAAGGATATTGTGGCCCATGATTCCCGCGTGCTGGATATTATCTGCGGCCAGCTATCGGAAATCGCCCGGGAGTATGGGAAGGATCGACAAACTGAAATTATCAGTGAGCAGCATGTGGAGGAAATCACCGAGGAGAATCTCATTGAGGATTATAATGTCCGTGTATTCCTCACCGACCATGGCTATATTAAAAAAATATCCTTGGTATCCCTGCGTTCTTCCGGCGAGCATAAGCTTAAGGATGAGGATTACATTCTTCAGGACATAGAAACACGCAATAAAGCGGAATTGCTTCTCTTTTCAAATCGCTGTGTGGTTTATAAGCTTAAGGTTCATGAGCTTCCGGACAGTAAAGCAAGTGTTTTGGGGGATTATCTCAGTAATATCTTGAATTTAGAGCCGGAAGAAAAAATCATTAAGATGCACGCCACCGATAATTATGCAGGGCATATGCTCTTTGCCTATGCCAATGGGAAAATGGCCAAGGTACCTGTAGCCAGTTACGCGACCAAAACCAACCGTAAAAAGCTCGCCAATGCTTACAGCGATGAGTCACCCCTTGTAGATCTTTTCTTCTTGCAGGAAGATAAGGACTTTGTGGCCTTTAGCAGTATCGATAAGGTATTGGTCTTTAATACTTCTCAAATTAATGCTAAGACCACCCGCAATTCTCAAGGTGTAAGCGTTCTTAAATCCAAGAAGGGGAGCGTTTTGAGCAAGCTTAAGCCTCTTGAAGAGGACAAGCTCTCCGATCCTAATTATTACAGGGCCAATATTCCTGCCATTGGCTGTTATCTAAAAGAGGAAGATAAAGAAGACGTCCAGATCGGCCTGTTCTAAGCAGGCCTTTTCTTAACCCTTCATTAATACTCAAAATTATAAAATCGAGCAGACAAAATACCGAATTGCCTGTATTCTTTTTTGAGAAGCAGGAGGTGCACTGATGGAGGATCTTGTCCAGATCAGAGAATGTTTAGCTGGACATAGCGAGGCTTTTGAGGCTTTGGTGACAAAGTACAAAAACCTCGTGTACAGCATTGCATTCAATGCACTCGCCAATAAGAATGATGCGGCTGACGCGACACAGGAGGTTTTCCTGAAGGCCTGGGCAAACCTTTCTAAGTACAATTCTGAGTTTAGCTTCAAAACCTGGATTGCCAAGATTACAGTCAACCACTGTATTAACGTCAACCAGAAAAACAAACGGGTCACAGTTTGGAATGAAGAGGAGATAGGCCTGCTCGCTTCTGAAATCGGCAGCCCGGAGGAGATATCTCTGGCAAATGAGCGGTGCAGAGCGGTGAAAGCTGCCATTGAAAGTCTTCCTGAAATATACCGCATTGTCATTCAACTCTATCACCAAAAGTCCATGTCCTACGAGGAAATTTGCCATATTACAGGCATGCCCATGAGTCTTGTTAAAAATAGGATTTATCGTGCACGCAAGCTGCTTGCAGAAAAACTAATTGCGTATCAGGAAAGCTCATCGGAAAAGGGGGAAACGTCATGGATTGCAATCAAGCATGGAATTTAATGATGAAAAGCCTGGATAATGAAAACAATTTAGCCGACCAGGACAGGCTAAAGGAGCATCTACTGATGTGTAATACCTGCAAAAAGCAATACGACGCTTTAAACATGGCCTTCGATGAGATGGCCGAGTTTGAGGACCTTGCCCCGGACCATATTGAGAAGCGGGTAATGCTTAAGCTTAAAACTGTCCAAAAACCAGGGACGTATTTGCTTCCCTATGTGGTTACACCACTGCTGATGGTTTTACTTTTGTTGGGCTTTGGCTTTTATCAAGCCATTAAAACGGGTCCTATTTCCTTATTGGATCAGGTTTTCAAGACCCTGGCAGTGGCTCATGGAACCTCGCAGGCTTTATTGAGCATTTTTGAGCGGATCTTTAGTCTCCTTTATATGAAGCAGGCTTTAATCGTACTTTTGATAGTGGGTGTGCTCTATAGTCTCTATATTGTCATTAAGCATTATCGAAAAATAAGAAAAGATATTATTGGAGGGTGGTAAAATGAAAAAATATTTTATGGTGTCATGTTGTGTGATGCTGACAGTCCTTTTACTCTGTGGTTCGTTAGTGGTACTTGCAGCCGAGAAAAGTCCCTTTGTTGGTGCGGGTGAGGTTCACCAAGGTGATTTTATTGGCGGAGGTGAAATCGTGGCCCATGAGGGTCAAATTACGGGAGATTTAATGGCGGCAGGGCAGAATATCACAGTCAGAGGCGCTGTTGATGGGGATGCTCTTATAGGGGCCTATGATATCAGCGTCAGTGGTCCTGTGGGGGGTAGCGTCCGCGCAGCCGGATACAATGTAAGCTTGGCCTCAACTGTCAATCGCAATGTGACGTTATTTGGTTATACTGTTACGGTTTCCAAGAACGCAAAAATCAATCGTAACGCCTATCTTTTTGGTAACATAATTAAACTAGAGGGCACAGTTGTGGGAAACACTGTCGTCTCGGGTGCTAATGTAACCCTTAGTGGCCTTTATGAGGGCAATGTCACCCTTAATGATATGTCGGAGGGGACGGTGTTGAATATCACACCGGGTACAGTGATTAAAGGAAAGCTTACTTACAAGGGTGTTAACGCGTTTCAGGTTCCTTCCGATGTTCAAGTTGGAAGCTATGAGTTTGTAAAGATCAATTCAGCCAGTGAGGTACAAGTCAAGCCCACATATACCCCATGGAACGCTGTCAAAAAGGTTTTTACCATGATCATTTACTATCTCATCGCCCTTTTAATTTACAAGCTCTTTCCGAGATTCTTTATCCGGTCAGGTGAATTTATCAAGGCGAAGCCTATATCAGCCACAGGTATTGGTATAGCCACTCTGGGCAGTCTGGTGGGGGGGTTCCTGCTTCTGTTGATTTTGTTGATACTGTCCGTCTTCGTATTTGAAGTCTCGATTTTCTTCTACACAGGTTTTGTCTTCACCTTCCTCGTTATTTTAACAGTTGTCTTTGCTGACATTCCTGTTGCTCTTTGGCTTGGAAACTGTCTGAGGAAGCATTTGAGTGTTCCGGCTAGATTAGCCATAGGACTAGGTCTTATCACCTTCGTTAAATTAATCCTTGATATCTTGGGCAACCTTGGTGGTCTTTCAACTCTTGTGGGCGTTATTTCCTTCCTGCTCAATGCCTTCATCTGGGTACTGGGGACAGGCGCTCTCTTAAGAAGCATTTTTGATATTTTTAAATCTGCCAATATCCAAGCAGAGGCTGAAGATGCCGAGATCGAACCCATAAGCTTTTAGTAATAATTTTGAAGACATAAAAAGGGGTGTTCATCCGATGATGGCACCCTTTTTTATGTTCACAGTCCACCCGGATAGTTTTTACTGTACAAAACCAGTACCATTTGGTATGTTAAATAAAGAACGTAAGTTTAAAGTAAAATATTTAATTTCATGGGGCTGCTTGAGAGCCTTAGAAACGAATGAGAGTATTACTCGGGATGGTTAAAATTTATGGATAATCGTATTTTCTCACAAATTAAAAGAGGCTTTAAAGTGACAATCAACTATTTGATGGTTCTTGTTGTTTTCGCGATATTTGCAATGCCCATTGTCGGAATAGCCGATGCAAACATTTCCGCAATCATGCCCTTTGTTTCTTTCCTGCTTTTCTTATTCCTTTTCTTTTCCGTTTATGTTGAAATGCGAAATATAGCCTTTAAGGAGAAAAGACCTCATTATCAGATAAATCCTTCGCCTTTCAAAGGGTTGTTATATGGCTTTATTGGTAGCCTTCCCTTGGCAGCGGTTCAGGGTGTTTTCATGCTGCTTCAGGTTCCGGAGGACTATACTGTTTTAGTCAGACGCCTATATCAGGGCTTTAGCGGTCCTCTCTACTGGTTTGCCAAGCTCTTGGGCAATGACCCCGTTCATTATCTGCTATCCCTTATTCTGGTTATCGTTATTTCGGGTCTTGGCTACTTTGCCGGACATAAGGAGTTCTATCTTGTTGCATTTATCAGAAAAAAGCTGGGCATTAAGACCAAAGCCGAAAAGAAAAAAGAAGCAGCTGGGCAGAAAAAACATGTAAAATAGGATAACCCAGACATGCACGTTTTTTTGTGATATGGCCAACCCTTCCCTGAATATCTTAGTATAAAGATGTACGCAGGGATGGGGTAACGCATGATTGTTTTAGTTAAAAGGAAAAACGCTGTTCTGATTCTTCTTATACTATTTTTATCGGTTGCTATCTTTAGCCTTGATGGTGGTGCCAATTCAATTACAGAAACATCAAATAACAACGGAAGCGCCATTGTGGTATTGGATGCAGGCCATGGTGGAGAGGACCCCGGTGTGGTAAGTGATTATTCCGGCCTTGCAGAAAAGGATCTTAACCTCCGGATTGCACAGCTTGTGAAGGCCTTGCTTGAACAGGATGGCTATACCGTTATTATGACGAGAACTGAGGATGTGCTTCAATACAGTGCAGGTACCAAGGATATCACTGAAAAGAGAAGACAGGATCTCACTACGAGAAGGAAAGTCATTGATGGAAGTGATGCGGATATCGCTGTCAGCATTCATATGAATGGTTTTAAGGACACTCAGTACAAAGGGGCCCAAAGTTTCTTCCCTCCTTCTTCTGTGGATAGTGAAAGGTTGGCCAAGAGTATACAAAACGCAATGGTTACAAATCTTGATCCTGATAATAAACGTGTGGCTCTGGTTAAAAAGGAACGTATTGTTATTTTTAAGAACCTTAAGGTTCCAACGGCCCTTGTTGAATGTGGATTTCTTTCGAACTCCGAAGAGGAAGCTAAACTCAAAACCCTTGACTATCAGGAGCAGCTTGCCATGGCCATTAAACTGGGGATAGATGGATTCTTCGGGAAAGAGCTAAAACAAACCCGGTAAAAACCGATATACATAACAGATTTAGGATTTACAGAAGATGGAGTGAGCAGCCCTATGTATTTGTATTACTTGTTAACAGCCTATAGTGTCATACTTCTGACAGCCTTGATTTCATATCTGATGATGAAAAAGGCAGAGCAGAACATGAAAAAAAGCAATATCAATCGGGCACTCTGTACAGTTCTAGCCATGGTTTGCGCAACCCTGTCTCCTCTTTTGGCAAACCTTTTGGTTAAGGAACTGTACTTTTCTATTACTCTTTCCCTGTTACTGAGTTTCATTTTTTTGATTGTGCTGGCATCAGGCGTCTTTATCCTGGTTCAGAGCGCATTGGCAAAGCAAGAGAGTAAAAACCCTGTAGCGTTACCGGATGATCTTCATAAAGAAAGTGAAGAGGACACGCCGGTCGAGAATATCGGCCTCGAGGAGGCTGCGGCAGCTCATTTGCCAGTTCATAGGGAGCAAAATCCTGTCCCGGAAGAAGCCAATCCGGAGCAAACTGCCAAGGGTGAAGAGGCTGTTGTGCTTAAAGAGAGTGTTCAATCTAATATAGAAGCTTACTATGGCTATGTGGTACCCGAAGCTGTGACCGAAGAAAAAGAAATCAGTCGCCCCATTCTTCCCAGTCTTGTGGAGCAAGCCTTGGAGAACAAAAACAATCATCACTATTTTGAAGCCATTTCACTTTATGAGCAAGCCATCAATCAAGAGACGGATTTAAAGCTCCGGGAGTGGATGGTCATCGATCTATGTGCTCTCTATAAAATGACAAATCAAAAGGAATTTGTTAATAAAATTCTGGAATTTGAAGACGGTATTTTGCAGAATTTAGAAATAAAAGAAGCTATTTTAAGAAATCTTTGAAAAGAAATGTAAGGTTGTCATTGCCATCTTGAAATTAAACTGATATGATAATATTTGATTTGATATATATTTCTATGAATTTTATTCTAATTATTTTGGATATCCAATAAGGGGGTAGCTGAGGATGAAAACCGCTCAGCAGATTATCGGTTTACCGGTGGTAAGTATTTTTGACGGAAATGAGATCGGCAAGGTCAAGAACGTCATTATCAATGCGGCAAAAGGAACGATTGACTTTTTTGTCATCGACAGTGGCATCAGGTCACTTGCAGGAGGCGTCATTCCCGCTGAAAGAGTGTTGGGAATAGGTGAATACGCATTAACCATACAGCAGCCGGATGATATTAGCGATATTGTAAAAATCCCCGCAGCTATCGAGCTTATGCAAAAAAATATTACGGTACGTGGTACGCGTGTTCTTACCAAAAAAGGAAGCCTTTTAGGTGAGACGGGTGACATTTACATTAATGACGAAGAGTCCTACAATATTACAGGCGTAGAATTTATCCCTGAAGATGCGGAAACTCAGTCGGGCATTATACCGCGTAGCAGCATTATCACTTTCGGAAAGAATCTTTTAGTGGTTCAGGAAGACGTGATTGATCGTCTGATTGAAACACCTCATGCCATGGAAACTGTTTCAAGTGACGAAAAAAAAAATGATATTTTAGATTTGGATAGCTTAAGCCCTGCTGAGCCCATCGTGGTTGATGAGCCGGTTGTTTTCATGGATGCAGGTTCGGATGAGCTATACAAAATTGATGATTTCGACCCGGACCTTAGGCCGCAGGTTCCCAGTGACAATTCTCCCGAAGAAATCTTACCGATTTCTGAAGAGGATGAGGGTCTCAATGAGGAATCTGAAACGAGGAATTTAGGAGATGAACCGCCCTTGAGCGCGGCAGAGCTTTTTGAGTATCGCCAGCGCCAATATCTTCTTGGTAAAAAGGTGACAAAGACAATTTATAACGCCGATGGTGGTATTGTTGTCAATGCGGGAGATATCATAACGGATCAGATGATTCTTGATGTAAAGGCGAGTGGGAAGCTTATTGAATTAGTGATGAACTACGAAGAGTAATTTTATGACGGGTCAGGTCACTGACCCGTCATTTCGTATGTTTTCATTAGATATACCATGGAGTGGATACAAATGATGAAGCTTTTCAAAAAATACGCTTGGATCTCTTTGATCATACTTCAGGCCTTTTTAGGCATTGGAGCTGGTATGCTTTGCCTTTCTTCAATTAAGGTGGATGCCGTTACGGCCAATACAAAGGTCGGTCAGCTCTCTGTTGGGGATTTATCTTTTAAAGAAGCAGAGGCCCTTTTAACCGATTACTATAGGCAGCAGACTGAAACGGCTACTCTTGTGATTGAAATTGATCAAAAGGCTACAAAGATAGCCTATTCTGATCTTGATATCTCCGTTGACATTGATAAAACTATTGAAAATCTTAAAATAAGTGTGCCACAGAATGCGTTGAGTCAGTTCTTTTCCAATTCTGGGAAAGAAATCAGTATTCAGCCCGTTTTTAGCTACAATTCAGGGAAATTTTTAGCAAAATGCGAAGCGCTCTTTTCACCCTATGAGACAGTAGCCATACCGGAGCATTATAGTGTAGAAGATGGTCTTTTGAAGCTTATCCCTCAAACTCCAGGGCGAGTGATGGATTATGTGCGTCTGGAACAAGAAATAAAGGCCATGTTCTTTGTTGCAAACGCTGCTCCCTATCGAGTTGACACTCAAACTTCTGCGCTGTTTGCAGAAGCACCAGCAAAAAGTCTCTATAAAGAACCCTTTACAACTCTGATTACCCAAGCGCATATTCCGTTGGATTCAGGGCTTTTAGAGAAAATTGATCAGGATATTAAAGCCTTAAATGGTCTTATTTTTGAGAAAGGTCAGGATATCGATCTTAAAGCACTCATTGATTTTTCCCGTTATCAGTCGGATGTTGAGAAGGATCTACTAAACCGCATTGCAACGGCGCTCTATCAGGCTGCTTTACCTATCGACGGGGTAAATGTTTTTAATAGAAAAGCCTCCCAAAGGATTATTACCTATACTGAACCTGGTCTTGAGGCCGTCATTGAAGGCGAGGGTGCTAATCTTCTGATGAAGAATGGGACTGAGAGGCCGCTTATGCTCTTGGTCAATGGGACTGATGATCAAATAAGCTTTTATATGGCTTCTACCGGTGAGTTAAAAAGCGGTATTCTCATTGTGCAAAAGAGAGATGAAGTGCCACCGCCAGTCATTACAAGTGTTAACAAAGCCCTTGCCCCCAGTATCACCAAGGTGATTTCGCAAGGTACGCCCGGATTTACCGTCTATGTAAGTCGCCTCATCGACGACGACCGCAAAGAGCTTTACAAGGATAAATATCAGCCCATCAGCAAAATTGTCGAAGTGGGAGAAAAGCCCATTCTAACAGGTTCAAAATAGGAGTCAGGGGACGGTTCTCTGACTCCTTTTTATTTCGGAGTCAGAGAACCGTCCCTTGACTCCTTGTTATTTACAAAATCTGTGTTTTCCAATTGTTACAACCAAGGGACGGCTCCAAATCCATTTACTTGTTGCCGTAGCAGGATTGAAATAATAGATGGAACCGTAGCTGGGATCCCATCCGTTTAGTGCATCACGTGCGGCACGATAGGCTGTATCATTTGGAGTGAGATTAAATTGTCCATCTGTAACCGCATCAAAGGCACCAGGCTGGTAAATAACACCTGATACAGAATTGGGGAAACGGCTGTCGGCTACCCTGTTTAGAATGACGGCACCTACTGCTACTTGGCCTTCATAGGGCTCACCGCGTGCTTCGCCATAGATCATGCGTGCTATTAGATCCAAATCTTTATTGGCGGCTGTGGTTGTTCCTGTGGGAAGCCCGAGGGCATACAATGTGGCTTTACCGGCTATTCCATCGACTTTCAGTCCATGCTTGCTTTGAAAATACCGCACAGCCTGATAGGTCAGGTAGCCATAATTTCCATCCACAGATCCGTTATAATAACCCCAGGCCTTCAGCCTCTTCTGTATTTCAACAACTTCTTTGCCCTTTGAACCATAATAGGATAGTGTGGTCTTGGCCTTACTGAATTGTTGGAGATTCGAGACACGGTCCGATATTACCAGCCCTGATATTGTAATAATCACGACAATAAAATAGACCCATGCAATTTGTTTATGCTTCTTCATGTGTACCTCCAAAGTGAGTATTAATCCTATATTCTCGTTAGAAAATAGAGGACCCCATGAGAAGCATTTGCAATAGGTCAAAAATTATTCATCATCTTTAGAATCCAAGAAAATTACCGTCAACACCAGCTAAAAAAATAAACACGAGAACACCGACCAGGAGGAAGTCACAATCATTCCCTTCTGTCAAAAGCACAATGATGAGAACAATGAGAATGATATCATCCTGCTTCAAATTCCTAAAAAAGGCGGGAAGAAATTGCTGCCTGTTGGAATAAGCAGGCACAGTATGATAATTCTCATCCACCTCATAAGGCAACGGGATAGCATTAAGACCCCGTGGTTCCATTGGTGAATCACCCCTTTGTATTGCCGTTATTATTTGGTGCAATAGCGCTAATGATAGAAATAACCTTTAAAAGCTGAACGGCCCCGTTCAGGCGCTGCTGCCTTTGGGTACCCAGAAAAGGTTGCACTGAGTTTAAAAGGGTGATTCGGGAATCCCTTACGTTGTTAATCATGCTGAGCATCTCGCCAGCCTTGGCCAAAAAGTTTAGATCTACACCATTACTCCGGTTATTGGTAGCAGGAGCAGGGGTGAAGGCGTTACTGCTATCATTAAAGGTCCCGGGATTTGGCGATGAGCCACCCTGATTTGCCCCTGCATCAGGGGGCGAGATGCTATCAACGATGTTTCTTAGGCCACTGGTATCCGAAACTCCAAACATATCCGCAATTTGTTTAAGCTTTTTATCGAGGTCATCAGCCATAATATTGCCTCCCGTCTTACTTTAATAGGGCCTTGATCCTCTGAGCTATGGCCCCGCCGTCCGGGCCAAGAATCTGTATTATTTTATCCAAATCTTTCTCAGTAATTTTTCCTTTCAGGTCGTCCAAGCTTATACCCATCTGATTGAGCTTTTTAGCATCATATTCGCCCATTTTATCCAGGATTTCATCTGTGTCCATCTGACCGAGGCGTTTTCTAATCTCCTGAGGACTTTCGTTACGAAGCATATCAAGGGCTTTTTCCAGTTTCTTTTTAGCTATGTTGCCGTTGAGTTTGTCAAAAACATTATAATTATCAGGCATACTCTCACCACAAAATAAAACGTCTGCAATCAATTGTATGCGCCATTGCTTGTCATGTTGCATAAAAAAAGAATAAAGGTACATGCCTTGGCCTGGAGAAAGAAAAAGCGTTGGTCTTCACCAACGCTTGGAAAGATTAATCAATTTCATTTGGAAAAACAAAAGAAGGGTGTCCCGCTAGAAATTAGCCAGAATCTTATCGAGGGCCTCAATATAGCCATCAATATCTTCTTTGGTTATGATGAGCGGGGGGAGCATGCGGATGATATTATCGCCTACACTGCCTATGAGGTAGCCGGCTTCCAAGCATTTGAGCTTAATGTCCACAGCCTTGGGGATGGAAAACTGGACGCCTACCATGAGTCCCTTTCCGCGTACTTCTGAAATAAAAGTGTACTTTTGTTTTAGGGCGCTGAGCTTGCCTAAGAGATATTCACCCATTTTTTCTGAGTTCTCATAAAGCTTGTCGTTAATAATGGTTGAGAGCACTGCGTAGCCTGTATGGCAGGCCAAAGGGTTGCCGCCGAAGGTCGAACCATGGTCGCCGGGCTCAAAAGCAGAGGCAAAGGGTTCCTTGGCGCAGAGTGCGCCAATGGGGAATCCACCACCTAAGGCCTTCGCCAATGTGAAAATATCCGGTTCGACACCATAATGCTCGTATCCGAACATTTTGCCGGTTCTTCCTAGACCGCATTGTACTTCATCAAAGATCAACAGGACATCTTTCTCTGTACAAAGCTTACGGACCTTTTGAATATAGTCAACATTGGTGGGATTGACGCCACTCTCACCCTGGATGGGCTCCAGCATAATGGCACAGGTATATTGGGTAATGGCCTTCTCAAGTGCCTCAATATCATTGATAGGAACGCTTAAAAATTTTGGTGTTAAGGGACTGTAGTTTTTCTGATATTTCTCCTGGCCGGTAGCTGCGAGGGTTGCCAGTGTTCTGCCATGGAAGGACTTTTCAAGCGTGATGATCTCGAATTTTTCAGGAAGCCCCTTTTTCCTAAAGAAAAGGCGTGCCAGCTTTATAGCTCCTTCATTTGCCTCTGCACCGCTATTGGCAAAGAAAACCTTGTCACAGCAGGAATTTTCGACAATGAGCTTTGCAAGCTTGGCTTGAGGCTCGATATAGTAGTAATTGGAACAATGAATGAATTTTTGAGCCTGCTCTATAATGGCATTGACCAAAGCGGGGTGGGAGTGGCCCAGTGCACTGACAGCAATACCGGCCAGAAAGTCCTGATAAACCTTACCCTCAGTATCCCAAAGCTTCATGCCTTCGCCTTTCACAAAGCACACTGGAATTCTGGCTCCAAACGTATTCATAAAGTATTTCTCATCCAATGCTTTAATTTCTTCAATGGTCATTAAACAACACCTCCGTATAAGATATTTATAATTATACATTATAATGAATAAATATACAATTCTTACTGCTAATTTTACCGAAAGTATATCAATAAAAAATGTGATAATTGGCAAAAGATACGTCTTGAATCCTTTAACAGATTGGTATATAACGGTATGAGTGGGATTTAGTCTTTTATTTTTATGCATATCTCAATATGCATCTTACCATGGGTGGTGACGTTTTGGAAGAAGTCTTAAAGAAAATCATTGAAATAGAGCATGAAGCCCAATGCCTTTTGGCAGAAGGTTTGACGCAATCAGAGAAAATTTGCATGGACACCCAACAAGAATTACAGGTGATGGATGCCAATATTCTCGAAATGTCAGAGCATAAGATTGAACAGCTTAAGAATAAAAGCCGCAAGGAAGCTGATGATAAGCTTATTCGAATTTACGAGGACACGGCTCTGAAGATGCGTCTCATGGAGGAGTCTGCTGAAGAGCATCAAGAAATATGGGAGAATGAGATTTTTAACCGTATTGTCGGAAGGTGAATAAATGCTAAAGGAAATGAAATATGGAGCGTTGTCAAGCAAGACAAGGGCCATGTTTGGGAAGCTGTTGAACCACGATGACTATCGTGCATTAATGCAAAAAAGAAGCGTCTATGAAGTGGTATCCTACCTTAAGGCTAATACGCACTTTCGAACAATACTCGCAAATGTTGATGAGGCCGATATACATCGCATTAAATTAGAGTATATTCTAAAACATGATCTTCTTAATGACTATGCCAAGCTCCTTAATTTCACCAATGGCCGATTGAAAATTTTTGTTAATTTGTTGTATACAAAGATTGAAATAGAGAGCTTGAAGCTTATTTTCAGGGTTTTCGAAGCGGGTAGCATCGATCAACAGGTCCTTGAGCATTCTCTTCTTTTCATGGCTAATCATGATAAACTCAATATCCCGAAGCTTGCTTTATCCCGGAATGTGGAAGAATTCCTTCTGGGACTTAAAGATACGCCTTATTATGATGTTCTGAGACCCTATGCTTCCAAGAGCAATGAAACACGTCTTTTCAGCATGGAAATGGCCCTTGATCTCTATTATCTGAGAAATGTCCAGGACACCTTCAAGCACCTCCTGAATCCCAAGGATGCGGCCATCATAAAAGAGTTTGCCGGACTGGAGAGCGATGCTTTTAATATTTTTTGGATTTTCCGCAGCAAGACATTCCATCATATGGACGTCGAAGTCATACGAAGCTATACGCTTCCCCTTATCTATAAGCTGAAAAAGAGTACAATGGAAGCTCTTTTGGAAGCTAAAAATTTAGAGGAATACGTCGATATACTCAAGGATACCTATTACGGGTTTCTTTTTAAAGACTCAAAGGAAAGCTTTATTGAACACAATTATGCTGAATTTATATACAGACTTCATAGGACACGTTTTCGGAGACAGCCCTTTACCATTGCCTGTGTGATTTCGTATCTACGAATGAAAGAAGTGGAGCTATCCAACATTATTTCAATTATTGAAGGAATTCGCTACAGGCTGCCCGAAGAAAAGATTCAGAGCTATTTAGTTGGAGTAAGTCTCTAAAAGAAAGGATGTGATGGACCATGGCCATCGAGCAGATGAAATATATCAGCGTTTTGGGACCTTTGGACATGTTTGATGAGTTTGTGCTGAAACATGTTATCAATCGCAATGTTCAGCTTGAGCACGCCTATAAATCCCTCAACGTCCCCGGACTCATTCCTTTTGAAGAGGATACCTCTCTGGATAATTTACGCAAGAGGATGCGTATTTTGAATGAGAAATTTGGTATACAAATTCAGCAATACGACGAACAGACCATTGAAAAAGAGCTTCTTGATCCACTGGATCATAGGGCTATAGAATCCTTTGTGGAAGAATTAGAAAGTACATTATCAAACCACAGGAACCAGACTGCCCAATACAAATCCGAGATTCAGGGTAAGGAGCATATTTTAACCCAGATTCTTCCCATTGAGGGACTTGATATTAATATCGATGAAATGTTTCATTTTTCGTTCATGAAGTTCCGGTTTGGTTTTCTCCCCAAAGAGAATTACCGCAAACAGAAAGACTATCTTGACGAGTTGGATGTAGTGGTGGTCCCTGTTTCAGAAAGCGGAGAAACCATGTGGCTGTCCTATTTTATGCCCGAGTCCATCGCTCCCGTTATTGATAATGTTTTTTCAGCACTGGGATTTGAAAGGATTAGAATCTCCGACCAGGTTAAAGGTAAGCCAAAATCGGCCATTGAGAGATTAAAGGCTGAAATAGAAAACCTCAATAATAAAATCCAGCAGGAAGAAGAAGCACTAAACCTCTTTATTGAAAAGAAGAAAGAACAATTTGGACTGCTCTATCATAAAGTGCTCTACCTTTCAAAAATTAATGAGATCAAAAAGCTCTCCTCCCATTCAAGGGAAACCTTCTTTTTGGTGGGCTGGATGCCGTATAAAGACTATAAGGTTTTTTGCAAAGAGGTTGAGCCTATGGAGGGGATTATCTACTCCAGTGAGGACCCGGAGTATGTTGTGAATGCCAACCCGCCTACAATCATGAAAAACAATCGCTTTTTTAAGCCCTTTGAAACCCTTGTCACCATGTACGGGCTACCCTCGGCCAAGGAACTGGACCCAACACCACTGATGACCATCACCTATGTCTTTATGTTTGGATTTATGTTTGGTGATGTGGGTCAGGGGATCGTAATAGCCCTTCTGGGCTTTATTCTGAGCAAGTGGAAAAAGATGGCTTTGGGCGGCGTTATGCTCTATGTGGGGGTGTCTTCCGCGCTCTTTGGTTTTGTCTATGGCAGTGTGTTTGGTAATGAAGAAATCTTGCACCCCCTCTGGCTCAGTCCCCTCCATGGTAAAACGAATATTAATACCATGCTGTATGTGGCCGTGGGATATGGCGCTTTTATCATCATTGTGACCATGATAGCCAATATGATCAACAATATTCGTATGCAAAAGTGGGGTAAGCTGTTGTTTGATAAAAACGGCTTAGCCGGTCTTTTGTTCTATGGGGGCATTGCGGTTATCATCCTTATTTCACTTAAAACAGGCACACTTGCCATAAGCGGTCTGGCTTTGATTATTGTAGTGGTGATTCCTGCGCTTATGATCTTCTTTAAAGAGCCGCTGGAAAACCTCTTGATGAAAAAAGACCATATCCTTCCTCATGAAAAAGGAATCTTTATTGTTGAAGCCTTTTTTGATCTTTTTGAGACGGTTCTTTCCTTCTTCTCAAGCACCGTTTCCTTTGCGCGTGTGGGAGCCTTTGCCCTTAATCATGCAGGCCTTTCTCTCGCGGTATGGACCCTTTATAACATGATGAGCGGAGCGGGAGGAATCATTATAGTCATTATCGGCAATATTGTGACCATCGGACTTGAAGGCCTTATTGTCGGTATTCAGTGTATGCGTCTGGAGTACTATGAGATGTTTGGTCGCTTTTATATTGGAGAAGGCCAGGAATTTAAGCCTGTGAAGGTTACAGAGGACTAAGTGAAAAATTATAAAAATAAACCAGGGTTTAACTGACAGATTATATTGAAAGCAACAGTTACGCAGATAGAAATCTGCCAGTCAGATTATAAAATATCAATTACGGAGGTCTTTCATTATGGTATTTATTCTTATTCTTGCAATCGCACTGGTTATGTGTACTGTCGGTATTGGGCTTGCATGCATTAATAAGGGGATCAAGGGCGGGAATGCCAAGAAGCTCATCGGCATGAATGTCACAGCCTTGCTAGGAATTGTTGTTGTAGGTACAATCGTTGTGCTATCAGGCGGGATCTCGGCCTCTGCTGCAGAAGCCACCCAGGCTGCGGCCTCAACAGCGGACGGTTTAAAATACATTGCGGCAGCATTGGCCATTGGTATTTCGGCTATTGGCTCCGGTATTGCGGTTGCCTCAAGTAGTGCCGCTGCATTGGGAGCCCTAAGCGAGGACCCGAAAATCTTTGGTAAGGCGTTCGTTTTTGTCGGCCTGGCTGAGGGTATTGCCATCTATGGTCTTATTATCTCAATCCTCATCTTGAACGCATAAGGGTGAGTTTCCATGAAGATGTTTCTCATAAGCGATAATTTGGACACGAGAGTCGGAATGCGGCTTGCAGGTATTGACGGGGTTGTGGTGCACGGCCGGGAGGAAGCGATTGAAGCGCTTGAGAAGGCCATGCGCGATGAGAGCATCGGGATTGTTCTCATCACTGAAATACTGGTAGAGCTGTTTCCGGAGGTTGTGGCCGATATAAAGTTAAAATCCAGTAGGCCCTTGATTGTTGAAATCCCGGATCGACACGGCACAAGGCGTCCGCCTGATTACATCATGCGATATGTCAACGAGGCCATTGGGCTAAAGCTCTAATCGCCATTGGCAGCATTCGCTTATTTTAAATTGGAACGACAGGGGTGCTATAACCTCTGGAGGTGTTTGTATGGACAAAACGGGTGAGAAATTTAACAAGTTTTCTCATATGGTCATGAAAGAAGCCGATGAAAAGAAAAAAGAGATCATCGAGCAAGCCGAAAGAAAACATAAGGATACGATTGCCTCAAAGGAATTGCAGTATTTGAAGCAGGCTTATGAGCGTATCCAAGGTGCAGTGCATAAGCTTGATAAGGAAATTAACGAAGAGGTTTCCAAGGCCATTTTGGAGAGCAAGCAGGCACTTTTTAGCCGACGGGACGAGATCATGGAAAGCGTCTTTCAAAACGTTATGGCTAAGCTTCAAGCCTTTAAAAAACTGGAAGATTACAAAAGCTATATGGTGAACCAAGTCCGATTGGGCCTGTCCCAGGTGGGGCAAGGGGATATCCGCATAATGGTCGATGAAGAGGACCTGGCGCTTTTACAAGAGATTCAGGCTATGGGTCTGGACTTCAAATTATTGGAAAGCGAGGAACCGCTTTTGGGAGGTTGCCTCGTTGTCAATAAGACCGCAGGCCTGTTGTGCGATTTTTCCTTTATGAGCCGAATGAACGAGGAGCGGGCAGCTTTCTTAGGAAACTATAAAATTGGTATTGATTGAAGTATTAGATTTAGCAATTAGAGGGTGAAAAAATGTCAGATGCACCACATGGTACAATATATGGTATAAACGGACCCGTTATCAAGGTTCATGGGGATCATGACTTTAAAATGCTTGAAATGGTCTTGGTAGGCCATGAAAGACTTATCGGTGAAGTAATCCGTGTGTTGAAAACTGAGACCATTGTTCAGGTCTATGAAAATACAACCGGTTTGAGACCGGGTGAGCCCGTTCTGGCAACAGGGAAGCCCTTAACCATCAAATTAGGCCCAGGTATAATTGGCGGCATCTTTGATGGCATTGAAAGACCCCTGTCCCGTATCGCCGGGAATATGGGTGCTTTTATTGAGCGGGGCAGCGTCATGGAAAATTTGGACCATGAAAAGCTTTGGGACGTTAAAATTCTGGTACGAGCAGGTCATGTTGTGACAGCTGGTACTGTTATAGCTGAGGTTCAGGAGACCGAGTCTGTTCTTCACAAGGTGATGGTGCCTCCCGGTATTGAAGGTGAAATTGTTGAGGCATCCGAAGATGGTCGCTATACCATTGATCAAATCATCGCTAAAGTAAAGCAAGGAAAGGTTTATCACGACCTTACCCTGGTTCAGGATTGGCCCGTGCGAGAGGCCAGGCCTTATAAAAAAAGACAGCCTCTGGAGAAGCCCTTGGTCACGGGGCAACGTGTTATTGACACCTTATTTCCTATCGCCAAGGGTGGAACGGCGGCGATTCCGGGAGGATTTGGAACCGGCAAGACCTTGACACAGCATCAGCTTGCTAAATGGTCCAATGCCGATATCATTGTTTACGTAGGCTGTGGTGAACGCGGCAATGAGATCACTGAGGTTTTGGAGGATTTCCCCAAGCTCATAGATCCCAGAAGCGGAAGGCCCTTGATGGAACGAACCATCCTCATTGGCAATACCTCCAATATGCCCGTAGCGGCGCGTGAGGCCTCCATCTATACAGGCATCACCCTAGCAGAGTATTACAGGGATATGGGATATGATGTAGCCATAATGGCCGATTCCACCTCGCGATGGGCAGAGGCCTTAAGAGAGATTTCGGGCCGACTTGAAGAGATGCCTGCCGAGGAAGGCTTCCCGGCGTATCTGCCATCCAGACTGTCGGACTTCTACGAAAGGGCGGGTTATGTCGAAACCCTTAGCGGGTCGGAAGGGTCTGTTTCCATTATTGGTGCTGTATCGCCCCAGGGCGGTGATTTTTCTGAGCCTGTCACGCAAAATACAAAGCGCTTTATCAGATGCTTCTGGGCCCTTGATAAATCTTTAGCCTATACACGTCATTATCCGGCCATCAATTGGATCAATAGCTATAGTGAGTATACCGAGGAACTGGAGGATTGGTATAAAGAGAATGCTCATGCCGATTTCATGGCTAAACGTATTCGATTAAGCCGCATCCTGCAGGAGGAAGGGAAGCTTTTGGACATTGTTAAACTCATTGGGAGCGATATCCTGCCCGATGAGCAAAAGCTGATCCTTGAAGTAGCCCGGGCCATCCGTCAGGGCTTCTTGCAGCAAAATGCCTACCATGAACAGGATACCTATGTCCCCATACAGAAGCAATACCTGATGATGGATGCTATCTTGCGCCTTTACGATAAGGCCTTGACCCTCATTCCAATGGGTATACCTGTCTCGGTCATTCGCAAAGCAGGTGTTTTCGAGGATATCATTCGCATCAAATACACCATTTCCAACGATGACCTTGGTGCTTTTGACAACCTCAATCAAAAAATTGCGCAGACCCTTGATGGGATAGAAGCTGATTACAGGGCCACTGAAAGGAAGTGTGAACTATGAATGTAGAATACATGGGGCTAAAAGAGATTTCGGGCTCCCTTGTGGTCATTGATGGCGTCAAAAATGCTTCCTTTGAAGAAATGGTCGAAATCACAGTGGGCAAAGACAAGCGTCTGGGTCGTATCATCCAGATAGAAGGGGAAACCTGTGTTGTACAGATTTTTGAAGGAACACGGGGCGTTTCTCTGGAGAATACGCGCACAAAATTACTGGGAGAACCCCTTAAAATGCCCTTATCAAAAGAACTGCTGGGCAGGGTATTGGATGGAATGGGGCGGCCTGTTGATGGATTGGGTGAGATCTATCCTGAAAAGAGCTGGGATATCAATGGAGACCCCATTAATCCCGTTATGAGGGAATACCCCAGAAACTTTATCCAAACAGGCATTTCCTCTATTGATGGGCTTACAACGCTCATTAGAGGTCAAAAGCTACCTGTTTTTTCAGGCAGCGGTCTTTCACATAATCAGTTGGCCGTTCAGATTGTACGTCAGGCCAAAATTGCAGATGGTGATGAAAATAACTTTGCCATAGTTTTTGCAGCAATGGGTGTTAAGTATGATGTGGCCGAATATTTCAGGTCAAGCTTTAAAAAGAGCGGTGTTCTTGACCGTGTGGTAATGTTTCTCAATCTGGCCAATGACCCGGTTGTTGAGCGAATTGTTACCCCGCGCTGTGCTCTGACAGCTGCAGAATATTTAGCCTATGAGCGTGGTATGCATGTTCTGGTCATCCTAACCGATATGACATCTTACGCGGAAGCCTTACGTGAAATTTCTTCATCAAAAGGAGAAATTCCGTCCAGAAAGGGCTACCCCGGATACTTATACAGCGATTTGGCCTCCATCTATGAGCGTGCCGGTATCATCAAGGGCTGTGGAGGGTCCATTACCCAAATTCCTATACTGACCATGCCCAATGATGATATCACCCATCCTATTCCGGATCTTACGGGGTATATCACCGAGGGGCAGATTGTTCTGGATAAAAATCTATCGCTAAAAGGCATCTATCCGCCGGTTATTGTACTGCCTTCCCTTTCAAGGCTTATGAAGGACGGTATTGGTGCAGGATATACCCGGGAGGATCACCCCCAAGTAGCCAACCAACTGTTTGCCAGCTATGCCAAGGTTCAGGAAGTGCGTGCATTGGCCTCTGTTATTGGTGAGGAAGAGCTAGGTGATATCGATAAAAAATACATGCGCTTCGGACGTATTTTTGAAGCCGAGTTTATATCACAGGATTTCCAGGAAAACAGGGAGATTAATCAGACCCTTGATTTGGGATGGTTACTGTTAGGTCTTTTACCTAAGGAAGAGCTGGACAGAATCTCACCGGATATGCTTGAAAAGTACTATGTGGACCCGGAAGAAGTCGAAAGCAGGTATAAGGGATGGACATGACACTGTTTCCCACAAAGGGGAACCTGATGATCGCTAAAAATACCCTGGCCCTTTCCCGCCAGGGTTATGAGCTTCTGGATAAAAAGCGCAACATTTTAGTGCGTGAAATGATGAATCTGGTGGAGAAGGCCAAGGTGATACAGGATAAAATCCTAGTGGTTTTTGCCGAGGCCTATGAAGCGCTTCAGGAGGCCAATGTCAGCTTGGGTATATCGGTGGTCGAGCAGATTGGACTGGCCATACCCGAGGAGAATGGTGTGCAAATTCGGGACCAAAGTGTCATGGGTGTAGAAATTCCGACCGTCACTCTCGCCGATACGGCTTTTCAGCCACGTTATGGTTTTCGCATGACCAATACCACTTTAGATATTGCCCGTCAAAAGTTTGAACAGGTCAAGCTTCTCACCGCCGAGCTGGCTGAAATTGAAAATGCCATCTATCGTTTGGCAACCAATATCCGTCGTACATTGAAGCGTACCAATGCCCTTAAAAATATTATGATTCCTAAATACGAGGATATAACGGCCACGATAACCAATGTGCTTGAAGAAAAGGAACGTGAGGAGTTTTCGCGGCTTAAGGTCATTAAGCAGACAAAGGAAAAACCTTGAATAATTGTGATTGACATTCATTAGGAGAGCAGTTATTATAAATGAAAGACGATGAAGGGACCTCTATAGCTTTAAGTATCCTCAAAAGAGAGCCTGTGTATGGTGAAATCAGGCAGGATAAGTTCTATAGGTATCATTCCGGAGTTTGGTGTCTGAAATCAAAAGTAAGATACTACGTAAGCCACGTTACAGGCTAGGGTTTGACAGAACCTGAAAAGAGGGCTTTTTATAAGCTAAAATTGGGTGGTACCGCGGGTTATAAGCTCGTCCCAGCAAGGATATTGTTGGGGTGGGCTTTTTTTGATGTTCATTACCTGGATACAGCAAGGCGCTCATAGTCGTGAAACATAGGTCTGGCAAATAACAGGATTAAAATAAAGATCGGGATGGGAGGATTTTTATTATGGAAGACAAAATTATTGAAATTGCCCAACGCATGAGAGGGCTGAGAAACGATCTGGGGATTTCGGTCAGCGAGATGGCATCACTTGTGGAAATGACAGAAGATGAATATCTGAACTATGAGGCTGGGAAATCGGACTTTTCATTTACTTTTCTTTACAAGGTAGCGGCTCGATTGGGTTTGGATATTAGTGAGCTCCTTACAGGCAGCAGCCCGACACTCTCGGTCTATACCCATGTTAAAAAAGGCAAGGGGCTTGGGATTGAACGTCGCAAAGGGCTTAAATACCAAAGCTTGGCTTACCTTTTCAAAAACAGAAATTCCGAGCCCTTTTTAGTAGAGGCAGCCTATGATGAGCGTGCTGATAAAGGCGAGATTCTTCAAAGGAGCCATGATGGGCAGGAATTTGATTTTGTCTTAAGTGGTTCCCTCAGAATGAAAATTGATGATCATGAATTTGTCATGGAAGAGGGCGACTCGGTTTATTACGACGCCTCCCACAGTCATGGCATGGTGGCGACAAAGGGACAAAATTGTGTATTTTTAGCGGTGGTTATAAAGGATCATGACGGGAGGATGGGCTGATGGCGAGGCTTTATAAAGAATTTGTTACAGAGACTTTAGATGAAAAGGGTAATGTTAAGCAAATCCAATATAAAAGGGATCCCTACTATAATTTCGCATACGATGTTGTGGACAGGATTGCCCGTGAAAATCCCAATAAAATGGCCATGGTCTGGTGCAATGACGCCGGAGATGAGAAACTCCTGACCTTTGAGCATATCAAAGAGAATAGTGATAGAACTGCGGCCTGGTTTATGAGCTTGGGTATTAAAAAAGGTGATGCGGTCATGCTGATTTTAAAGCGCCATTATGAGTGGTGGTATTGTATGATTGCCTTACATAAAATCGGTGCCATTGCCATTCCAGCCACTAATCAGCTCATGACCAAGGATATTGTGTACCGCGTTAATGCAGCTAGCGTCAAAGCTGTTGTATGTACCTCCGACGGCACTATTTCGGATCTGGTGGATGAAGCCCAAAGAGAAACGGATACCCTTAGTATTAAAATTATTGTACGGAATAAAAAAGAAGGCTGGCTGAATTACGAAGAAGGCATTGCTGTAGCTCCTGCTTTTGTGCCTCCAACTGGAGAAGAACGGCCAAAGGCTGAGGATATCATGCTGATGTATTTCTCCTCGGGCACGACCGGTATGCCCAAGATGGTTGCCCATAATCAGTATTATTCGTTGGCTCATATACCGACAGCCGTTTACTGGCATAATGTTGATCCTGAAGGCCTCCATTTTACCGTGGCTGAGACAGGGTGGGGAAAAGCCGTGTGGGGCAAGCTCTATGGCCAATGGCTGGCTGAGGCTGCTGTTTTTACCTATGACTTTGATCGTTTTAATGCGGATGAAATGCTCAAGCGCATGGCAAAATACAAAGTGACGACCTTCTGTGCACCGCCAACTATCTATCGGTTCCTGATCAAAGAAGATCTAACAAAGTATGATCTTTCCTCCATTCAGTATTGCACCACTGCCGGAGAGGCTTTAAATCCCGAGGTATTCAACCGTTTTAAAGAATTGACGGGAATCAGGCTCATGGAGGGATTTGGTCAGACCGAGACAACCCTTTGTTTGATGACCTCCACATGGATGAACCCTAAGCCCGGTTCAATGGGCAGACCTTCTCCCGGCTACGATATGGATCTGGTGGATGAGGAAGGAAACAGTGTCGAACCCGGTCAAGTCGGTGAAATTGTACTGCGTTTAGATAAGGGTATTCCCTCAGGCCTGATGGTGAGCTATTATCGTGACGAAGAAAAAACAAAGCAGGCCATGCACGACGGCCTTTACCACACGGGGGATACGGCTTACAAGGATGAAGACGGTTATTTCTGGTATGTGGGAAGGACCGATGACATCATAAAATCCTCAGGCTATCGCATCGGGCCTTTTGAAGTAGAAAGCGTCATTATGGAGCACAAAGCCGTATTGGAATGTGCGGTGACCGGCATACCCGATCCCGTTCGGGGCAGTCTGGTTAAAGCGACCATTGTGCTTGCAAAAGGATTTGCACCTTCCGAAGACTTAAAGAATGAGATTCAGGAATATGTCAAAACACATACGGCACCCTATAAGTATCCGCGTGTTATTGAGTTTGTAACTGAATTGCCCAAGACCATCAGCGGCAAGATACGCCGCACCGAGATCCGCCAAAAGGATGGCCAGGCATAGCGGGAAGAGGACAGGGAAGTAACCCTGTCCTTTCTCCTGTATACATTAGTTCCGGAGGAATCAGATTCGCCATCAATCTTTCAGGCTGCCTGTTCTAGCGGAATCGAATTCTCGAAAGCTCCCGTTGACCGGGCGGGCTCGCCTGCCCCTTTGTCCGATATTTTTGCCAGATTATTAAGCTTGCACATAGCGAAGAAATGCTATATAATAGGCTTTACCGTGCTAGACGGGAAGGTAGCGGTGTCCTGTTATCCGCAATCCGCTATAGCGGAGTTGAATTCCTGCCCGAGGCTTATAAGTGTAAAGTCAGTTATGCTGCAAGGTACAATGAAGATTGGGTCTTGCGCAATTCAGAACCGTGAACTCCGTCAGGTCCGGGAGGAAGCAGCGGTAAGCGGAACCTCTGGGTGTGCCGCGAGTTTGCCT
>JAEYPI010000094.1 GCA_023410885.1 Bacillota bacterium | reverse complement strand
TCGTATTTCTTGAATACTTCCAGAAGTCTGTTATAATCGGTGGGGTCCTTCTCTGGATCTGCCAGCTTATAGCGCACAGAGCCTAAAGAGGAAGAAGGGGTGGTCTTTAAGAGCTCAAGCTCCTTTGGGTCCTCGTCTGACATATCGTAGAATTTCTCATCGAGTATGCCGCGGATACCGTTTGCAGCACCGAAAACCTTAGGAATACAATCCATTTTAAGAGCCTCGGTAATAACGCCAGCTGCGCTTGCGTTAATAACGGAGGTGGGTCCGCCGGACTGGCCAAATATTAAATTACCAACTAATTTTGCCATGTTAATTGCCTCCAATCATGATACAGCCTTTTTTGCTATATTGTTTATTAATTAACTAGCATTTAATATATCATAAAGCTTTTTTTCCTGCAACGGAGTAAGATTGATATCCCCATTTAAAAAATAAAAAAACTATGTAGGATGGGAAAGACGGATTTATTTCAGCCTAGATGACATCAAGGCCTTTCAGATTCTCAAGAGAGAAAACGAAAAGTAAAAAGATTACTCTATTTCCTAATGTTTGCCCCTGTTTTTTGCCGATGGTATAATATAGGTGCCAATGGGCTAAACGGATTGATGCCCGGCGAGGATAAGCAAGGGACGGCTTTAGGAGCATGGATAAAAAAATACTTTTGCATGTTGAAAACCGATTTCTTAAAGGCATTCTTTTGAAGTCCATGGCAAATGCCGATATGGGCTTCTTGGATGTTATGGATGTAGATGACCTGAATCTCAAGCTGGAGGCTTACGGTAACAAAATAAGCTTGGCTATTTTTGAAATAACCGATTGGAATAAGACTGCTGTCAGAGTTGAAATCGATCGTTTAAAATCAGTATTTTCCTCTGTGCCAATGCTGGCAATCCTCTGGAAGGACACGGCCGAGGAGGTCACCTTTGTCATGAATGCCGGTATATTGGATGTACTGCTTTTACCAAAGAACCGGGAGCTTTTTAAGCAAACGGTCCAAGAAAAGCTTGCCCCTTATTTCGGACAATTTAAGCCACAGGAGCCGGTTAAGCAAGCGCCCCTTATCAATAAGGAACGCTTGGAGAGTCCGGATCTCAGAGGTTTTATAATTCGTGAGCTGAAATATGCCAACAGAGGAAGTTACCCTCTGTCTTTAGTAATGGCCCATGTAAACGGGGAAGGGCAGGAGGCTGTTAAAGGCGTCATCAAGCGCATAAAAGCCCTCCTTCGTGATACTGACAAGCTGCTTGAGGTGGATGGAGAAACCTTTATCGGAGTATTTCCTTTTACACAAAAGGAGGATGTCCCGATTATGGAAGAAAAATTTCGAGAAGCTTTTAAACTGGAGTTGGGAACCCCCGGGCATCATAAAAGGCTTTATCTGTATTCAGCCACCTATCCCTACGATGAATCGAGTCTTGATCTGTTAATTGAGCGCTTGGAAAATGGGATTAATAACAGTATGGTCATCAACAGCATACAAACCCCGTTGAAGGCGCTTTCCAGAACTGAAATTGAAAATTACAAGCAAAAAATCAGACAATATAAAAGGTTCTTCTGAAGACTCCGGCTAATGCCGGGGTTCTTTTCCTGCTAGAAGCAATTTTTTACTTGTTCGCGTAGAAATATATGATATAATATTTTCTGAACGTCCATGTTAATAAGGGACGAAAGTAACTTGTTGTGTATACAAAGTACATTATTGTATAAAATCAAGGAGGGAAAAACATGGCAAAAAAAATGAAGACTATGGATGGTAATACCGCGGCTGCTCATGTGGCGTATGCTTTTACCGAAGTTGCGGCTATTTATCCTATCACACCATCCTCGACGATGGCTGAATCTACCGATGAGTGGGCAGCCCGTGGCCAGAAGAATATTTTTGGTCAGCCCGTCAAGGTGGTTGAAATGCAATCTGAAGCTGGCGCTGCCGGTGCGGTTCACGGTTCTCTGCAGGCCGGAGCCCTTACCACCACCTATACAGCATCCCAGGGCTTGCTTCTCATGATTCCTAACATGTACAAAATCGCTGGTGAGCTTCTTCCCAGTGTATTCCATGTTTCTGCACGCGCCGTCGCGTCACATGCACTCTCAATATTTGGCGATCACTCCGACGTTATGGCCACTCGCCAGACCGGTTTTGCAATGCTTGCTGAAGGAAGCGTTCAGGAAGTCATGGACTTATCGGGTGTTGCTCACTTAGCATCAATTAAAGGACGTGTTCCCTTTGTCAACTTCTTTGATGGCTTCAGAACCTCTGCAGAAGTTCAAAAGATCGAAGTTCTTGATTACGCAGATTTAGCTAAGCTGCTGGACTGGGAAGCTTTAGACGATTTCAGAAAGCGTGCGCTCAATCCTGAGCATCCTGTTACACGTGGTACTGCACAGAATCCTGATATTTTCTTCCAGGCAAGAGAAGCCAGCAATACCTTCTATGAAGCCATTCCTGATATCGTAAATGATTACATGAAGCAAATATCCACCCTTACAGGCCGTGAATATAAGCCCTTCAACTACTATGGCGATCCTGATGCTGAAAATGTCATTATTGCTATGGGTTCAGTCACCGAGACCTGTGAAGAGGTTGTAGACTACTTAAGAGCTAAAGGTGAAAAGGTGGGTGTACTGAAGGTACATCTGTACAGACCTTTCTCCTCTAAATATTTCTTTGAGGCAATGCCCAAGTCCGTGAAGAGAATAGCTGTTCTTGACAGAACTAAGGAACCCGGTGCTCTTGGTGAGCCCTTGTATCTGGATGTCAAGTCACTCTATTATGATGTAGCCAACAAGCCCCTTATTGTTGGTGGCCGTTATGGTCTTGGTTCCAAGGATACAAAGCCCAATCAGATCCTGGCTGTATATGAGAATCTTAAGGCTGAAACTCCAAAAGATGGCTTCACCATCGGTATCGTAGATGACGTTACCCATCTTTCCCTCCCTCTAGGTCCAAGCATTAATACCGAAGACAAGGGCGCAATCCGTTGCAAGTTCTGGGGCTTAGGCTCTGACGGTACTGTTGGTGCTAACAAGAGCGCCATCAAGATTATCGGTGATATGACCGATATGTACGCTCAGGGCTACTTCTCCTACGACTCCAAGAAATCAGGCGGTATCACCGTATCCCACCTGCGTTTCGGAAAGGCTAAGATTCGTTCTACATATTTGGTTGATGAAGCCGATTACATCGCTTGCCATAATCAATCCTATGTAGGTAAATATGATCTGATCCATGGCCTTAAAAAGGGTGGAACCTTTGTTCTTAACTGTCAATGGAGCGCAGAAGAGCTCGATGAAAAGCTCCCTGCCGACCTGAAGAGGCTTATCGCAAACGGCGATATTCATTTCTACACCATTAACGCAACCGATATTGCAAACGAAATCGGTCTTGGTAACCGTATTAACATGATCATGCAGTCTGCTTTCTTCAAGCTGGCTAAGGTTATTCCTATTGAGGATGCGGTTAATTACCTGAAGGACTCCATTGTCAAGTCCTATGGTAAGAAGGGCCAAGCTATTGTTGATATGAACAATAAGGCTGTTGACAGAGGTATTGAATCCCTCGTTAAAATCGATGTTCCCGAGAGCTGGAAGAACGCTGTGGATGCTCCTGTTGTTGTGGATCAGAACAAGCCTGAGTTCATCACCAAGGTCGTTGAGCCCATTAACTCCCAAAGAGGTGACGCTCTGCCTGTCAGCACCTTCAAAGGCGCAGAAGACGGAACCTTCCCCACTGGTACTTCTGCTTATGAGAAGCGTGGTATTGCGGTGACTGTTCCTGAATGGCAACCCAAGAACTGTATCCAATGTAACCAATGCTCCTTTGTATGTCCTCATGCAGTTATTCGTCCCTTCCTCTTTAATGAAGAAGAGAAGAAGAATGCTCCTGAGACCTTAGTGACCATTCCTGCACAAGGACCTCAGTTCAAGGGCCTTGAGTATAAGATTCAGGTTTCTACCATGGACTGTACAGGTTGCGGCAACTGCGCCGATGCCTGCCCGGCCAAGGAAAAAGCCCTTATTATGAAGCCTCTGGAATCCCAAGAGCAAGAGCTGGCACACTGGGATTATATCGAGAAGAAGGTCTCCTATAAGGACAATCTTGCTCCATTAACCACAGTTAAGAACAGCCAGTTTGCACAACCCCTTATCCAGTTCAGCGGCGCTTGCGCTGGTTGTGGTGAAACACCTTATATCAAGGCTATTACCCAGCTGTATGGCGATCGCATGATGATTGCTAACGCTACCGGTTGTTCCTCCATTTGGGGTGGTTCAGCTCCTGCTACTGTTTATGCTGTTAACAAGGAAGGAAGAGGTCCTTCATGGGCAAACTCCCTCTTTGAGGACAATGCAGAGTTTGGTCTGGGTATGTTCCTCGGCGTAAAACAAATTCGTGAAAATGTTGCAATGCAGCTCAACAAGCTTTTGGCACTGGATGCTCCCGCAGATCTTAAGGCTGCCGGCGAAGCATGGCTTGCAAGCATGGACGATGCCGAAGGCTCCAAGAAAGCTTCTAAGGCACTTTGCGAAGCCCTTGACAACTACAAGCCTTGCTGCGACGAGTGCACTCAGATTGTTGAGGCCCTCAATAAGAATCGCGACTTCTTCATTAAGAAATCCCAGTGGATTTTAGGTGGAGACGGTTGGGCATACGATATCGGATACGGCGGTCTGGATCACGTTCTGGCTTCCGGCGAGGATGTTAATGTTCTCGTATTTGATACCGAAATTTACTCCAATACTGGTGGTCAGGCTTCCAAGAGTACACCTACCGCTGCTGTAGCTAAGTTTGCTGCATCCGGTAAGCGTATTAAGAAAAAAGATCTTGGCATGATCGCGGCTACATACGGCTATGTTTATGTTGCACAGGTTGCCATGGGTGCTAACATGAACCAGTTCATGAAAGCCATCCAAGAAGCAGAAGCTCACAAGGGACCTTCCCTCATCATCGCTTATGCTCCTTGTATCAACCACGGTATTAAGGGCGGTATGTCCAGAACCCAGACAAGAGAGAAGCAGGCTGTTGAGGCAGGCTACTGGCATCTGTGGCGCTATGTTCCTGAGCTCAAGGAACAGGGCAAGAATCCGTTCGTCCTTGATTCCAAGGATCCTATCGGAAGCTTCCAAGACTTTATTAAGAGCGAAGTGCGTTACTCCTCTTTGAAGCAGTCCTTCCCGGATGTGGCCGATGAGCTCTTCCAGGCAGCAGAGGCCAACGCAAAGGAAAGACTCGAAAACTACAAGAGAATGGCCCAAGCATAAGTCAGGGGGACGGTTCTCTGACTCCAAAATCAGTTTACGCTTAGGCTTAGAAATATAAGGAGACGGCAGGCAATGTTTTTTACACAGCCTGCCGTCTCCTTGTTTAATCTTTCTTAGAAGCTTTTTTTTAACAATAAATTGTACAATATTTGGGCCAGCTGTGCCCTGGTTGTCATATCGTTGGGCGCAAGCTTGCCTCCGCTGCCGTTTATGGCTCCACATCAACTGATGCTTTTGAGACGGCTGCTTCTTGCAGAAAGTGAATATGTTTATTGTGCGCTTAAAGTAAATAAAGATTTAAAAGGATAAGCCATGGCCTATTTGTAAACAAGGTGAAATATTTATATATCAGAAGGCTCATTATAGTCCAGATGACGGATAAGTTCATTGGAGGCCGCAGAAAGAGGTACATCTTTTAGCCAGGTGACCCCTATGCTCCTGGGGGGGATTTTTTCGATGGGCTTAATTTCATAGAGAAGACCTTTATCCAAATCATCCTCAACAAAGTTCCTGATAACACACGCAATGCCAAAATCATATTTTGCGAAATGTACCAGTAAATCGATGTTTCCAAGTTCAAAATCAGGAATGACCGAGATGGCGTTATTTAAAAAGTATTGGTCGATAAAGAGTCTCGAATTACTGTTTTTTTCGAGCAAAAGCATGGGGTGCTTTACGATATCGGCTAAAGGCTGCCTTTGAATTCGAAGGTGGCGGTATTTTTGGCCTGCCACAAAACAGTCTTGAACTGCCATAATACTTCTGAATTGAAGCTGATCATCATGATAGGGCATGTTAATAATCCCAAAGTCTATTTTACCGGCTTTCAGCAGTTGAATAATCCCCGGTGTTGTCGGACATATAACGCGTATTTTAATGGATGGGTGAAGTGTGTTAAACAGCTTGAGAAAAGGAACGAGATAATGCTTGCATAATGTGTCACTTACGCCAACTCTCACCTCTCCACTGATAAGATTTTTCAAATCACTGATTTTCTTTTCTGCAGTCGATATAAAGCTAAAGGCTTGATCGATAAATTGATAAAGTAATTCTCCCTCGGGAGTCATTTTAACACCTCTGGATGTTCGAGAAAACAAGATACAGCCCAGCGATTCTTCCAACTGTTGAATAGTCCTACTTAGAGCGGGTTGAGTGATGTAGAGGGCCTCTGCAGCCTTTGATATACTGCCATGATTTGCGATCATATAGAAGGTTTTATACCATTCTAAATTCATTGATATAACCTCACTTTATAACAAGTATGACTAATATGCATTTCAGTTATATTATAAATACCATTATAATTTAATTGTACAAAATTTCAAGGAGGTCTAAATTATGAAAACAAAAATAGGCATTAATGGATTTGGCAGAATCGGACGAAACGCTTTTAAGGTTATTATGGAAAAATATCAGAACGAGCTTGATATTGTTGCTATCAATGATTTGACCGATGCAAAAACTTTAGCGCATCTTCTTAAGTATGACTCGGTATTTGGTAAGTATGGCGGTACCGTTGAGGCAGGGGAAAATGAGTTAATTGTCAATGGCAAGCCCATAAAAATACTTGCTGAAAGAAGTCCCGGCAACCTTAACTGGAGTGATCTCGGAGTTGAGATTGTTTTGGAAGCAACCGGCTTGTTTACAAAAAGAGAACAAGCCGAGGTTCACATGACCAAGGGTGGCGCCAAAAAAGTACTCATTTCTGCTCCTGCCACAGGTGAGGATATCACTATAGTGCTAGGTGTAAATGAGGATCAGTATGAAAGAGATGTACACCATATCATTTCCAATGCATCCTGCACAACCAATTGCTTGGCGCCTTTTGCCAAAGTGCTGCATGAACATTTTGGAATCAGAAAAGGCTTGATGACTACCGTTCATTCCTATACAAACGACCAAAGAATTTTGGATCTGCCCCATAGCGACATAAGGAGAGCAAGAGCAGCAGCCATGTCCATCATACCCACAAAGACAGGAGCTGCAAAGGCAATAGGGCTTGTTCTTCCCGAGCTGGCAGGAAAATTAAATGGGTTTTCACTCAGGGTTCCAACTCCCAGTGTTTCAGTCGTTGACCTGGTGGTGGAGACTGAGAAACCCGTTACCAAGGATGAGGTTAATGCTGTACTCAAAGCTGCTTCAGAGGGTAAAATGAAAGGTGTTCTAAGCTATTCGGAGGAACCCTTGGTTTCGATAGATTACAAGGGTGATCCAGCCTCTTCAACAATTGATGCTTTGTCAACAATGGTTATTGAGCAAAACATGGTCAAGGTTGTTTCATGGTATGACAACGAATGGGGATATTCCAACAGGTGTGCAGATTTAGCTGCCTTCATTGCCGGAAAAGGTTTATGACAGAAGCGAAGTTGAGAACCTTTTGCAGATAAATTGAAGGTGCATTCCCCACCGGAATGCACCACAAGCCTTGAACCATAATTAAAAGAGTTCCAGGGGTATCCACCTCTGGAACTCTAGTCTAAACGTGTTTATAGGAAATCAACCAATATGATCTGAGCGTTAAGCCGGGTTTTGTTCATATCAATGATACGTTGATTAGACGACCCTTTAAAAACTAAACGCAAATCTCTTTTCTCTATCTCGAAACGGCCATCCACCAATATATCGGTCAATTGCAGCAATTCTCTCCAGCTTGGTCGTGAGTTGCTGTTCTCCAGAAGCTCTTCGTAGGTATACCCCGTATAAACCATCAAGTGGAGGTTGAGTCGCTTGATCTCTTGGGCCAGCTCCACAAGGCTTTCAGCCTGCTCAAAAGGCTCGCCACCACTTAGCGTGACCCCATCCAGGAGCGGATTACGGGCAATCTCTTTCAGGATGGTACCTGTCTCTATCAGGGTTCCACCTTCAAAGGAATGAGTTTCCGGATTATGGCAGCCCTTACAATGGTGCTTGCACCCTTGGGTAAACACCACATACCGAATCCCCGGCCCATCTACGATCGATTCCTTTACAATCCCTGCAATTCTTAATGTTGAATTCATTTGCTCCTCATTACACATCCATCCGGTATCCGGTTAAAGTCTAAAAATGCTTAACACGATCTTTTTCTTCAGCTTTCTTTGCATCATTGAAACGGTCTAGCGTGCCCACCAGATAGCCTGTGATGCGGCGTATTCTCTCAAACCGGATATCGCCTTCTTTTCTTCCACATGAAGGGCATTCCTCGCCGATAATGCCTGTATAACCGCATACAGGGTCTCTATCCACGGGATGGTTAATGGAGCCATATCCGATGCCCGCTTCCTTCATAGCCCGAACCATTTTTTCAAAGGCATCAAGGTTGTGGGTGGGATCGCCGTCAAGCTCAACATAGGTGATATGACCCGCGTTGGTTAGCTCATGGTAGGGGGCTTCCAGCCTGATTTTATCAAAGGCGTTCAGTTTATAGTAAACCGGAATATGGAAGCTGTTGGTATAGTATTCCCTGTCGGTTACTCCTTCGATGGTGCCAAACAAAGACCTATCCATGCCTACAAAACGGCCTGCGGTTCCTTCAGCCGGTGTGGCAATCAGTGAGAAATTCATTTTGTATTTTTCGCTGGCCTCATCCATGCGCTTTCTCATACGGCCTATGATTTCAAGACCCAGGTTCTGAGCTTCCTCAGATTCGCCATGATGTTTCTGTATCAAAGCCTTTAAGCACTCTGCCAAACCGATAAAGCCAATGGTTAGCGTACCATGCTTCAAGACCTCACGTACCTCATCTTCCCAGCCCAGCTTGTCGGAATCCAACCAAATGCCTTGGCCCATGAGAAAAGGAAAATTCTTAACCTTTTTTCTGGCCTGAATTTCATAGCGCTCAATCAGTTGGGCAATGACCAAATCGATTTTCCTGTCCAGCTCCTCGAAGAAGAAGTGAACATTTTTGTTGCTCTTTAGAGCGATTCTGGGCAAATTTACGGTTGTAAAGCTCAGGTTTCCTCTACCGAACATGGTTTCTCTTTCGGGATCGTATACATTGCCGGCTACTCTCGTACGGCAGCCCATATAGGCAATCTCAGTTTCCGGATGGCCCGGCTTATAGTATTTCAGGTTAAAGGGCGCATCAATAAAGCCAAAATTGGGGAAGAGTCGTTTTGCACTAACACGGCATGCGAGCTTAAACAAGTCATAGTTGGGTTCGCCGGGATTGTAGTTGACACCTTCCTTGACCCTAAAAATATGAATGGGGAAAATGGGTGTTTCACCGTTACCCAGTCCCGATTCCGTTGCCAATAGCAGGTTTTTAATGACCAGCCGGCCCTCAGGCGTGGTGTCCATTCCATAATTGATGGAGCTGAAAGGTATTTGAGCGCCCGCTCTGCTGTGCATGGTATTCAGATTATGTATAAAGGCCTCCATGGCTTGATAGGTGTTACGATCCGTTTCTTTCTCAGCCATTTCTTTAGTAAAGGCCTGTACTTTTTTGACAACCGCCTCATCCTGGATGAGTGCCATGAGAAGCCTAGCTTCTTGCTTCTGGTAAATATCGAGGGAACCCAGGCTGGGGAGGAGGTCATGCTCTTCCTTGATTTGGTTCTCCATTTCACTTATTTTACCATCAACATCCTCAATGTCGGTGAGCAACCTCATAGCCTTAGCAAGGTTTTGTCGATACAGCTTTGCATAGGTTTTCTGAACGCCACGCGCCATGCCGTAATCGAAATTGGGGATGCTCTGTCCGCCATGCTGATCATTCTGGTTGGATTGGATGGCGATACAGGCCAGCGCAGAATAGCTGTGGATGTCGTTGGGCTCTCTTAAATAGCCATGACCGGTGTTGAAGCCCTCCTTAAACAGTTTTTGGATATCGATCTGGCAACAGGTGGTGGTAAGGGTGAGGAAGTCCAGGTCATGAATATGGATGTCCCCGTCCTTGTGGGCTTTTGAGTGCTCCGGTTTCAAAACAAACATTTCGTAGAATTGCTTTGCACCCTCCGAGCCATATTTAAGCATGGTTCCCATGGCAGTGTCACCGTTAATGTTGGCGTTTTCACGTTTGAGATTATTGTCCTTAGCCTCTTTAAAGGTTAAATCTTCATAGATTTTCATCAGGCGGGTATTCATCTCGCGGACACGCGTTCTTTCGGCGCGATAAAGAATATATTCCTTTGCAGTTCTGGCATGACCGGTCTCTATGAGAACGATTTCAACAGCATCCTGTATTTCTTCAACGGTGGGAAGTTTTTTGCCCAAATTCGTTTCAAGGTATTCAGCTACACGCTCGGCTAAGCTGAGGGCAACCGCAAAGTCTTTCCCTCCGGTAGCGCTGGCGGCCTTAAAAATAGCATTTGCAATTTTCTCAATACTAAATGGTACTTCTCTTCCGTCTCTTTTTCTTATTTTAGTAATCATAATGCTTTCCCCTTCATACTAGTCTTTGGTGAATTAGAAAACAATAGCCCCAAGACGAGGTGTCATGAGGCTACATGATAGTGCCTATTTAAATCACAATATTTAGATAAGAAAATACTACCACATACTATATGTTGCGTCAATAACTCTTTTGCGAAAATATTGTTATAGGGCGTATTTTATTTTTTCCTTTATTTTTTCCACTTGGAAAGCGCATCAGCCAATGCAGAATTAATGGGGGTTTCGGATTCTTGCTTATTAAGAAAATGCGTGACCTCTTTTTTGTTCACATGCTCATCCTTGCGCTTTTTAAAGGCTGAAAGCTTCTCGCGGTAACCGCATGAACAGTAGAAGGATTTATCTTCACCATCTCCACGTATTTCCATTTTTTTGTGGCATTCGGGACAACGGGCATTGGAAACCATGGACAGGCTCTTGCGGTACCCGCATTCCCTATCGGGGCAAATGAGCATTTTCCCTTTCTTGCCGTTGACCTCGAGAAGGAACTTGCCGCATTGCTCACATTTTTCTCGGGTTATATTTTCGTGCTTGTAGACATGGCTGCTGGCAATCACCGCACCGACAAGGCTTGTGGCGTAATCCCTCATTTTGGTCACAAAGACCTTTGCATCAGACTGACCCTTGCTTATTAAAGAGAGCTGCTGTTCCCATTTAGCGGTGAGCTCAGGGGATTTTAAATCTGAGGGGACCAACTCTACAAGCTGAATGCCCTTTGATGTAGGAATGATCTCCTTTCCACGCCGTTCCACATAAAAGCTGTCAAAGAGCTTTTCAATGATATCTGCACGAGTGGCGGGTGTACCAAGTCCGCTTGTGCCTTCTATGACCTCACGTAGAGCTTTATTGTCCATGTATTTGCCCGGATGCTCCATGGCTGAAAGGAGAGTAGCCTCTGTGAAGCGCTTTGGAGGTGCTGTCTTGCCGTTTATTGTCCGTGGCGACAGGAGGGGCTCCTTTTGGCCTTTAACGACCAGTGGCAGTGATTGATGGGTGTCTTCGTCACTGTCATTGTCTTCCGGTAGATCCTCTTTATCTGTCTCGTAAATGCTCTTCCAACCTAAAGCTGTAATGATGCGACCTTTGGCGGTAAACAGCTCTCCTGCCACATCGACTTTAACAGTCGTTTGCTCATATTCAAAAGCAGGGCTTAATACAGCAATGAACCGCTTGACGATTAAGTCATAAATGTGACGTTCATCACTGTTCAAGGCCGACAGGTCTACATATTGCTCTGTGGGGATAATGGCGTGGTGATCGGTGACCTTGCTATTGTCCACCAGGCGCTTGGTGACATTGAACTTGTTTCGAATAAGGTTTTGGGCAGCTTTCATATAAGGCCCAATGGCAATACTTTTGAGCCGCTCGACCAGTGTAGGCACGATATCGTCGGTAAGATAGCGTGAATCGGTCCTCGGATAGGTCACAAGCTTATGGTGCTCGTAGAGGCTCTGCATCAAGGAAAGGGTCTTTTTTGCGGAATAGCCATACTTTTTATTGGCATCCCGCTGAAGCTCGGTCAGATCATAGGCTAAGGGCGGCAATTCTCGCTTGCCTTCTTTAAGGACTTCGGTGATGGTGGCTGTTTGTCCTGAAACCTTCGAGACAACAGCCTCAGCCTGAGCCTTGTCAAAGAGGCGGGTTTGCCCTGTTTTTCTATCCTGCCATAGCACACTAAATCCCTTTAAACCAGCCGTTATGGTCCAATAATCCTTGGGCACAAAACGCTTGATTTCATTCTCCCGCTGTACGATCATAGCCAAGGTAGGGGTTTGAACCCGGCCTGCCGAAAGCTGGGCGTTGTATTTACAGGTAAGGGCGCGGGTAACATTAAGCCCAATGAGCCAATCGGCTTCAGCCCGGCTCTGGGCAGAGTAGTAGAGATTATCATAGGCCTTGGAGGGCTTCAGGTTTTGGAACCCTTCCTTAATGGCCTTATCGGTCTGGGAAGAAATCCATAAGCGGCGAATAGGCTTTTTAAAGCCCGCTTTCTCTATAATCCAGCGCGCCACAAGCTCACCTTCTCTTCCTGAGTCGGTGGCAATAATAAGCTCACTTACGTCCTCTCTGTGAAGAAGGCCCCGGACAATACCAAACTGGCGAGAGGTTTCCTTTATGACCACCAGCTCCATTCTCTTTGGGAGCATGGGCAAATCCTCAAGATTCCAGGATTTATATTTTTGATTATATACATCCGGGTCGGCCAAAGTGACCAGATGGCCCAGAGCCCAGGTTACAATATAGCGGGGGCCTGAAATAAAACCATTGCCATTCTGATTACATTGAAGTACCTTTGCAATATCTCTTGCCACAGAGGGCTTTTCTGTCAAAACCAACGTCTTGCCCATAAAGCATACCTTTCTTCAACACCGATGTTTCCATCAGGACTTTTTCTATTTCCGTTCTCTTATTATCCTGTTTCTTGAGGTCGAGGTCAAGGTTGGGTGAGGACAAACCATCATCACGATGGTGAGATATCTACTGACAAGAGGGTTTATCGAGTACAAAATTTTTTTACGCAACTTCTCATTAACCTATAATATAAGGAGCGGCTACAAAAAATTGACATTTAATTCTTCGATGTTCATCATAAAAATCATCAGGATACTCCCATCATAGTGGTTCATGGGGACGGTTCTCATGCGCCAATGTCCCTTCGAACCCCTTAATGAGGTCGCAATATAGAATAGGTCACAGAGCTGAGGCTAAATGTGGCCTTATTTATAATCCGATACATAGGTGTAAAAAATATTTGCAAAGTATACTTGACATAATATGCAAAGCATACTATACTAAAAATGCAAAGTTAACATTGCAAGTCATTAGGATGTTTTATGAAGAATATGCCTGGGAAGGAGGGTTCTTTTGAAAACACAAATACAAGAGTTGCGAAAAAAGCACAAATTGTCCCAAGAGGAATTAGCCCTAGCGGTAGGTGTCACAAGGCAAACCATTACCTCTATTGAGTGTGAGAAATATACGGCATCATTGGTTTTAGCCTATAAAATAGCGAAGTATTTCGGGTTATCGATTGAGGAAGTCTTTGATTTTTCGGATGTGGAGGATTTATAGTATGGAAAAGTTTAAGGAAAAAATTCGTCTTCGGGTTCTTTGGATGGCCATTATCACCATTTGTCTATCTATAAGCTATATTTATTTGTCACTTAATTCTGATCGTCTGCCCCAAATTCCTGATTTCATAAGGGGCTTCCAATTTGGTGCCTTTTTTGGTGTGATTCTAGTTTTAGTGTTTTTCTTGGCTAAGTATTTGGGGTCATTAAGAAATGAAGAGGCTCTCAAAAAACTTTACATCGAAGAAAATGATGAGCGTTCCATAATGATCATGCAAAAGACGGGTGCTTTTGGCATTACCATATGTATTATTGGTCTTGCCTTTGCAACGGTGATAGCTGGTTTCTTTAATGAAATCGTCTTCTTTACCTTGCTTGGAGCTACTGTGTTTACTGCATTTGTCAAGGGTGGCTTCAAGCTGTATTATCATCGTAAGTTTTAAAGGGTATCATATCAAGTATTAGGTCTCTGGAGCGTAACGGATGAAAAGATTTAAAAAGGTCTATATTGAAATCACCAATGTATGTAATCTGGCCTGTAGCTTTTGCCCTCAGACTAAGCGTAAAGGAATGTTTATGCCAATAGACACCTTTAGCAAAATCCTCGATCAAATACAACCTTATACGGATTATCTCTATTTTCATGTCAAGGGTGAGCCCCTGCTACATCCCCAAATTGGTGTGTTTTTAGACCTTTGCCACGAAAGAGGCTTTAAGGTTAATATCACCACCAACGGAACACTCATTAATGAAGCCAAAGCTAAGATCATCAAGAAACCGGCCCTGAGACAGGTTAACTTTTCACTGCACAGCTTAGGTGGAAACGAAGACTGTCATGATAAACAGGCCTATATCCATCACATTCTTGACTTTGTACAGGAAGCCAGAGCCCAGTCAGGGGTCATCATTACCTTACGCTTCTGGAACTTAGAGAGGGACAGTGAACCAAAGCTTTATAACGAGCAAAATTCGGAATTTCTGACCATTCTGGAACGTGCCTTTGATATCGACCTTCAATCTCTGGAAGGGGAAGATACCACCAGAGGGATCAAGTTAGCCGATAGGGTCTATTTAAACCACGATCATCAATTTGTGTGGCCTGATTTAAAGGAAGAGGAAGATGAGGGTAGGGGCTTTTGCTATGGCCTAAGAGACCAAGCTGCTATATTAGTGGACGGCACGGTGGTTCCCTGCTGCCTTGACGGGGAGGGTGTCATTAATCTTGGCAATATCCACCACACACCTTTTTCTGAAATTATTGAAAGTCAAAGAGCCAGGGCCATATTCAATGGTTTTTCTCAGAGAAATGTGGTCGAAGAGCTATGCAGAAAATGCGACTATAGAAAGAGATTTAGAAGTTAGTTAAGGTAAATGATAGAGGGGAGGGTTCTTGTGCAAATTGGCAAGAGCCCTCCCCTCATTTCTTAGGGGTCAGTTTTGTGGTTATAAAAGGTTTAGGAAGGGATTGCTTTTTCTCTTTGAATCGTTTTCTTTTCTTATGATTGCTCTCAGATGCTCTTCATTCATCCCTTCAAGTAAGCAATATTCCCTTAAATGATCATATTCGGTTTTAGTTTGAGTCTTTTCATATAATTTCGTAAACATACATGTCCTCCTTGATAACACCACTCGACAACCTGAAAAAGGGCATAAAAATACCGTGGATCACGACCATCCACGGTTATAACATACTCCTATTGGGGGAGTGTAATAGGTTCTGTGTCGTACACAACGACCTTAGCCCTAATCACCTGGTTGCTCGAAACGAGTGCATAGGCAACAAACCTAAGCTTGCGCACCCATGCCACTATTCAATTACTTAAAAACCACCATACCCTTGATTACGAACATTGATTGAATCACTCCTTTCGAACAGATTGAGGTTAACATGGCAAATATAAGTATAGCGTGGGTGTAAAGGGGGATCAATACACAGTTTAGGTATAACTATTTTATACAAAGGGCAAGGCCGGTGGGGAAGGGGATGCAACAAGGCAAGCAGGGAGCTTGTAGGAAGCAAGGAAAAAGTGAGTGGCAAGAGGGATAAAATAAAGGGGTTAAAATGCATAGAAAAACGGAAGATGGGCTTCCTTCAAAAAGCGCATCTTCCGTCCTTGACTTTCTATGGGGTGATATCTGCATTAAGCAGCTTTTCTCTTCTTTTCACCGATGCTGAGGAGGAGGTTAAGGATGATACCGAAGATGGCTGCACCGGCAACACAGGGAACCTCTATACCGAAGAAGGGGATGTTTCCGCCGAATTGGTAGTTGCCGCCGATTCCAATAATCATAATCGTTGCGATAATTGCGATGTTCTTTGAACTGAACAGGTCAACCTTTTTCTCAACCATGATGGCGATACCTTGGGCTGCAATGGCACCGAACAAATAGACCTCAAGACCACCGATTACGGCTGTGGGGATGGAGTATATAGCGTTTATAAGGGGGGTGAAGCAAGCGATGACCATGGCAAGAACAGAAGCGGCTATCAGAACAGGGATGGAGAATACCTTGGTAATCGCCATGGCGCTGATGTTCTCTCCGTAGTTTGTTCCGGCAGGACCACCAACCAGGCCTGAGACCATATCGCCGATACCATCACCGATTAAGTTGCTGCCTAGTCTGTCGGCAATGTCATACGTTTTTTTGCTGCCCTTTTTCTTAGCCAGATCGTTGACATAAATGTCCAACTGATAGATATGGGCAGTGGACTCAGGTATGGTGGCGATGGCTATGGGCATGATGGCTATAACGGCCATCAAGTTGGGTTTAGGCAGTGTGAAAATGGGCAGTGCGAAAATGCCGCTGTTAGCTGCTTCGGGTAAAACCTTAAAGAGGTTGATACCTGTTATAAGCTGGATGATGAAGGCGGTAGCACATCCAATTAGGGGACCTAAAAGGAGCGGAAGCTGTCCGGCCATACCTTTGAGATAGACAGAGAACAGGATGGTTGAAAGCATGGTCACTAAAGAAACGATCCAAGCCATGTTCATTCCCAGAGCTTCTTGTCCGCCCGGCACATTAAGCGCATTCGCTGTTGAAGCGGCATCGCCTAAAGCGGTACCGGCAAGGGTCAAGCCGATAACCATTGCGATAGGGCCTGTGATGGAAGCGGGAAGAACCTTTTCAATGGAATCTCTTCCAAATCTTTTAACGATGAGACCTGCTGCGACTGAAACGAGACCGGACATAATGATACCGAATTGCGCAACGGCTATTTTTTCATTTAATGTCGCGGTTGCAAGGGCATCGGAGGCCATTAAACTGCCAATTGCTGTAACGTAGGAGAAGCTTGAGCCGTAGTAAAGTGGAATTTTTCTGCCTGTTACCAGGATGAAGCAGATGGTTGCCAGACCGCTTGCGAAAATGGTTGTTGAGATATGGAAGCCTGTGATAATAGCTACAGCCACTGTGGCAGGAAACATAACGATTACCTGTTGAATCGCGTAGAGCAGAAGTTTCCATATGGGCGGCTGTTCATCGGGTAGATAACCGATTTGCTGTTGTTCTTTGACCATGATTAAGTCCCCCTTGATATAATAAAATTTTAATTGAACACTTTTTCAAACAATTGAACACTGGTGTCGCCATCGTATTCTTTTAAGTGAACCGCAACAACCTCTGCGTTGGAGGTTGGGATGTTTTTTCCGACAAAATCGGCGCGAATGGGAAGCTCACGATGACCGCGATCAATTAAGACCGCCAGTTGGATGGCCGCAGCGCGACCTTGAGCCATAATGGCATCCATAGCTGCACGTACTGTTCTTCCGGTGTAGATGACATCGTCGACCAGTACGACATTTTTGCCTGCCACTGAAAAAGGAATGTCGGTGGCGTTGATAATGGGATCGCTTGTTACGTTGGAGAGGTCGTCGCGATAAAGACTGATATCCAGAATGCCCATGTTGACGTTTCCACCCTCAATGTCATGAATGGCTTTTACAAGTCTTGATGCAATGGGAACACCCCGGGTTTTGATGCCGATGAGGCAGAGATTGTCAATACTTTGATTCTTTTCGATTATTTGATGGGCGATACGGACGATAGCGCGTTCAACTGCAATTTCGTCCATGATCTGTGCTTTGAACCTCATTTATGTCTCACCTCCATCTGTCATCTGTTGCGATGCAAAAAACACAATAAAAAAATCTTGCCTTTGCAGACAAGATTATACTCACATAACTAAAGGTTATACATAGTCCATAACCCTTAAAATCCGTTATATAACATCTTGTCGGCATCTCTGTACCAAACTTAAAGACATTTTGTTTTTCTCATTATAGCACTACACGAATCCTATTTCAATACAAAAAATAGGATTTCTCACCGTCAAAAGTAGGGATAAGTAAAAGTTTGATAGTTTATTTAGAAACATGTATAATTTTTCTTAATAAAACAGATCTCCCGGTTATGCCTTTTCATAATCCATAGATGAGGAGCGTTTTATGCTTAAAAATTTACAGAAAAAGATGGAGCACCATCACTTTTTCCTAAACGCAAGTATCAGAAGCAGGCTCATTCTATACTTTATACTTTCAGTCTTGATTCCTACTTCTGTATTGGCTTTTACCAGCTTTACACAATCCTCTAAAATCATAACGAGCAAAATAGATCAGCTTATTGAGAAGAACCTTAATACGGCGGAGGTTAGCATTTTGCAGAAAATAGAGGCCGCTGATGATATAGCGACTTTAATTTCCTTTAACTCCGACCTGCAGAAGATTTTTTCCTCGGACAAGCCGGTAGGGGCCAGTGAAATTGTAGGCGAAATGAATACGCTGAATGATATTCTGGAGTCTTATTACTTATCCAATCTGTCCAATTTTACAAAGACAACGTTTTTTCCCAAAATATATATGCTGGATAGGCATGAATACAAG
>JAEYPI010000061.1 GCA_023410885.1 Bacillota bacterium | reverse complement strand
TGCAAAATTAAAAGGACACTTTGAAGATAAGAAACAGAGACTTGTCTTACGAGGCATAAGGAGAACACATGAAGCAATTAAAGCTTTTTGCCACTGCCACCGCTGGTGTTGAAGCGGTTGTGGCAAGAGAAATAAAACATCTGGGCTACGAAGATACCTTTACCGATAACGGTAAGATTTACTTTGACGGCGATTATGAGGCTCTGTGCAGAGCCAATCTATGGCTGCGTTCTGCAGGACGTGTTTATGTCCTGATGGGCGAATTTACGGCCACTACCTTTAATGATCTATTTGAGGCTACCCGGGCCTTGCCCTGGGAGGATTGGCTTCCTAAAGATGCGGAATTCCCTGTCACGGGAGGGTGTGTCAAATCCACACTCATGAGTATTTCCGATTGCCAGTCCATAATAAAAAAGGCTATTGTGGAGCGACTTAGGCAGGTCTACAAGCTTGAAGTCTTCCCAGAGACGGGTCCTAGATATCATATTGATTTTACCATCTACAAGGATAAAGTCACCATGGCCATTGATAGCTCGGGGGCAGGCCTTCATAAAAGAGGCTATAGAAGTCTGGCCTATACCGCCCCTATCAAGGAAACTTTGGCAAGCGCTATGTTAATGATTAGTCGCTGGGCGCCGGGAAAACCCTTAATCGATCCCTTCTGCGGTTCCGGCACCATTCCGATTGAAGCCGCCCTCATGGCCATGAACAAAGCACCGGGATTGGACAGGGAATTTGATTGTCAGGAATGGCCCAATATTCCAAGAGAGATCTGGTACAGGGCCTTAAGTGAGGCGAGGGACCTTATCAGGCCTGTCAATGATATTCTCATCCAGGGTTATGATATTAATCCTGAGGCTGTGAGTATGGCCAATTACCATGCCCGTCAGGCAGGCGTATCCGATATGGTCCACATACAAACCCGAGATGTCAAAGAAATTTCTTCAAAAGCTAAATATGGGTTTATTGTCACCAATCCGCCCTATGGTCAAAGAATCGGTGAGAAGAAGGAAAACAGCCGCCTTTATCAGGATATGGGTGAAAGCTTTAAGAAGCTTTCAACATGGTCTTTTTATGTAATTAATGCAGACCCTGATTTTGAGAAATCCTTCGGCCGCAAGGCTGACAAGAACCGCAAGCTTTATAATGGTGGTCTTTTATGCTATTACTACCAATTCTTCGGGCCAAGGCCGCCAAAGGCTGAAAGCCTCCCGGAAGACTAAACAGAACGTAAAATGCGTAAACATCAAAAGTACCCTATTTGAAGCAAATAGGGTACTTTGTTTAATGAAATTTCAATTCCAATTGTTCGGATTTCCTGAGTTCCCCCAGTCAACGCTTCCCCAGTCTTCTTCCTGGATAGGCTCGCCGATATCCTCATTTTGGGGATCAATCATACCGATATCCGGGGTGGGGGTTACCGTTGGAAGGGAACCCTCTGCTGGAGGGACCAGATCTTCAGAAATAGGGGGAACAAGGGTTCCTTGTCCATGAATGGTGCAATATTCACCTTCCGGAACCTCGTATAGGTAATCTTCAGGATAATTGTCATTGGGGAATTTAGGCTTATACTCTACAGGCCTTTTAATTCTCACCCTCTCAATAGCGGTACCTTCCGGGCAATACTCTGTAGCTAAAAGCAGTCTTCCATGAACATCCTTGGACTCTGAGCAAAGCTTAACCATTACATGAACATCACAGGTATCACTGTAGGCCGGCTCGGTTCCCTCAATGAAGAGCTCTTCTCTTGCTCGGCTGCCACGAGGATCGGATTTACAGAGCTCTGTGGCGATTTTACCTGAGTCCGAGCATATGTTTCGCTTAACAATATTGGGGGGTGTGCTCTCAAAGAAGGACTTTGCTTCCATGCCCTCGTGCACCTTTGTCATGACGGCATTCCAAATTTCAAGAGCTGAGCTACGTTCGTCCGTTCCAAGTTCTACAGCCTTGTCATAGCCGTACCAAGTCGCACCCACATAGTATGGGGTGTAACCTACAAACCACTTATCTTTGTTAGAGTCGGTTGTACCTGTTTTGCCGGCAGATTGGATGGTTATGGTTTTGCCCTCTGCATTCTTATACTTGACAATACCGTAAGGGTACGCTGTTCCCTTCTTCACAGCATCTTCCAAAATGTTATCCACAATAAAGACGGATTGCTCAGAAAAAACCTGGCTTCTTTCGGGTTTGATTGAGAGAATCACCTTACCCTCGCTGTCCTTTACATCTGTGAAAAAGATAGGCTCGGTGTAGACACCCTTACTGATGAAAGGGGTGTAGGCTGCTGCCATCTGAAGGGGTGTGATTCCTTTATTAAAACCACCCATGGCAATGGAAAGATATTTCTCGTTCTTTCTGTCTATACCAAGCCTCGCAAGGTAATTAAGGGCATTATCGAGACCGACATAGTCACGCAACAGCAGTGTGGCTGCAACGTTTCTCGAACGGAAGAGGGCTTCTCTTGCACCTGTTAAGCCAAAGTTCTTATTTATCTCAACATTACGCGGCCATTCCTCCTCAGGTTTTTCATGATTAAGGTATTGCTTGACATCATCCACCACAGTAGCGGCAGTCATGGTCCTGCTATCGATACCGGGGCCATAAACGAGAATGGGCTTTATAGAAGATCCCGGTGAACGCTCAGCCTGTGTGGCGCGATTGAACACACTGCCCTGTTTTTCACCTTGACCGCCGTATATGCCACGGACCTTGCCTTCATTGTCTATAATGACCATGGCGGCCTGTGGTGCTTCGTCGGTATAACGGTTCTCCGCATCAAAATACTCGGGATTTGTAAATACCTCCGTTAAAGCGTCCTGTACCTTCGGTTGCATGGTGGTGTAGATGTGAAGGCCTGAGTTATAGATTAAATCCAACGCAGCCCGGTCCGTGTAGCCATAGGTCTTCATCAAGTGGTTTTTAACACTTTTAATGGCTTCATCTACAAAATAAGATTGATTGCTGGTGGGCAGGATTTTACCGGCATCCGGATTGTACTGAAAATTAATTTTCTCGGAAACGGCCTCATCGTACTCGCTTTGGCTAATCATTCCTTGTTCCAGCATCAGACCGAGAATCATCTTGGTTCTGGTCAAATTGGCTTCTATGTTTTCCTCATTAATAGGCATATATTTTGTGGGCCAGTTGGTGATACCGGCAAGGCTTGCACATTCGGCCAGTGAAAGATCCCGGACATCCTTTCCGTAATAGCCCTTTGCGGCTGTTTCTATACCGTAGAAATTGCCACCCATGGGGACATTATTCAGATAATAGGTCAGGATATCTTCTTTTGTCAAAGCCTTTTCAAGCTCCAAAGCCTGCCATTGCTCTTGAACCTTACGGGGGATGGTGATGTCATCCTTTTTAGTACGGTTTTTGATCAACTGCTGCGTAATGGTGCTGCCTCCCTCTACATCTACATTAAAACCAAGGAGCTTCTTAGCATAGGTGAGGGCAGCACTGCCTATTCTTCTGAAATCAATGCCGTTATGCTCCAAAAAGCGCTTATCTTCTACCGCAATATAGGCCTTTTGCAGCATTTCCGGAATATCTTCATAATCTATCAGGACACGGTTTTCATCTTTTTTGAGCTCCGCAATGACATTGCCTTCCGCGTCATAGACATAGGAGTTTAGACCTGTGGCTTTCAATACTTTTGCATCCAACATAGGTGTGGTTTTAATCATAGCGTAAAGGCCGCCGCCGCCCAATCCTGCAGCAGCACTTCCAATAACAAAAAGAAGAGAAAATACAATAGCCAGAGCAGTGAAAAATACTTTTACCGCCATTCTACCGATTGATATATTTTCTTTTTTGTTTTTTACGGAAGAAGCAACGGGCGAAGCAGGCTTATTCTGCTTGTTGCGGCTTCCTGAATTTCCGTTCATAATGTACCTCCTGATTAGGGCGCATGCCTGTGATGCACACCACAAGCCTAGGCCCGTTAATTCATATGAAGGCCCATAAATTACCTTCATGGTATGATGGACTAAAGCTTTACTATCCGGAAAATTAACGGAATTTTGTCCGGATAATGATAGACCACGAAACCCCCTGGGCTTATGATTGGCCCAAAACCAGGCTCCAAAAGGCTTATAGCCTCATCATTGATGCATACCTCATTTAGGTATACGCATTCCTATTATAGCACAAATTATTATGCCTTAAATATTTTTTTCCCTTGAGAAGTTCTGGGATAAAAGCAACCTTGTGACTTTAATTGTTAGGGGCTATAATAATATCTTAAATAATGTTATAAAATTAATATATGGATTACCTTGCTAAGGTATGCGGAGCCAATTATAAATAATGTTTTAGATAGGCGGAAAGGAAGAAGAACCATGAACACCAATGTTTATGACACCCTGAAAGAGCGGGGATTTATTGCACAGACCACTCACGAGGAGAAGATTAGAGAGCTTCTTGGAAATGAGAGGGTGACCTTCTATATAGGCTTTGATCCGACAGCTGATAGTTTGCATGTTGGACATTTATTGCAGCTGATTGTTATGGCTCATATGCAAAGAGCAGGCCATAAGCCTATTGCTCTTATTGGTGGTGGCACTGCCATGGTGGGAGATCCCTCTGGCAGGACGGATATGAGAAAAATGCTTACCCGGGATGAAATAGCCCATAACGGAGCCTGTTTCCGCGGGCAAATGAAGGGCCTCGTGGATTTTAACGACAATAGGGCATTGATGGTGGATAATAGTGATTGGCTTCTGGACCTCAATTATGTGTCGTTTTTAAGAGACGTGGGTGTTCACTTTTCTGTTAATCGTATGCTCTCAGCCGAATGCTTTAAAAGCAGATTGGAGAAAGGTCTGTCTTTCATTGAATTTAACTACATGCTAATGCAGAGCTATGACTTTTTAAAGCTTTACCAAGATTTCAGCTGTAGATTGGAGCTTGGTGGAGATGACCAATGGAGCAATATTCTAGGTGGTGTTGATCTCATTCGCCGTGTGGAGGGTGTGGAGGCCTATGGCATGACTTTCCAGCTTCTGACCACCAGTGAAGGTAAGAAAATGGGTAAAACACAGCAGGGTGCAGTTTGGCTTGATCCCCAAAAGACCACCCCTTATGATTTCTATCAATATTGGCGTAATGTGGATGACGCTGATGTGGTCAAGTGTCTCAAGCTGTTGACTTTCCTTCCCATGTCCCAGATTGAGGAAATGGCTACATGGCAGGATGCCCGAGTCAATGAGGCTAAAAAAATACTGGCCTATGAAGTGACTCGGATTGTCCATGGCGCTGAGGAGGCAGAAAAAGCAAAGAGCGCGACAGAGGCTATTTTCGGTCAGGGCGCATCCTCCGAGAACATGCCCACCGTCACCATTGCCAAAGTGGAATTAGAGCAAGGCCTTCAAATTCTGGATCTCTTGGCTAATACGGGTCTTATTCCTTCCAAGGGTGAGGGCAAAAGACTCATTCAGCAGGGTGGGCTGAGCTTAAACGGCGAGCGTATTGAAACAATGGAACGACTGGTTACAATGGACGATCTTAAGGAAGGCGAAATGATCATTAGAAAGGGAAAGAAATCTTTCCATCGTATAGTGCTTGAATAATGTGGTGAGGCGGGTCAGAAGCAAGAGTATCCAGCATTGATTGGTCATCGAGGTAGTAGGTCAGAAAGCCTCATTATCTGGCTTAGAAGATAAAAGCATTAAGGATAAATTGCATTTGGCCTGTCTGCCAAATGGTTTAAGAAACGACTAAGAAAAGTGTAAAAAAAACTTGACCAATAAAAGGTTTCTGAGTATAATATGTTATGCGCTTTTCAATAAGCGTGCAGACATTCCTCAATAGCTCAGTCGGTAGAGCATGCGGCTGTTAACCGCAGGGTCGTTGGTTCGAGTCCAACTTGAGGAGCCACTGGGGCCTTTAGCTCAGTTGGTTAGAGCTACCGGCTCATAACCGGTTGGTCCGGGGTTCGAGTCCCTGAAGGCCCACCAACTAGAGAAATCCGAACTTAATCCCGATGGGGAATGGGTTCGGATTTTTTGTGTATTGAGGCTTTCGTAAAGACGCATGATATGAGAATGACACGTACCTACGTGTCCAGCGTTTTAACACTAAAGAAGCACCTGATGTCTTGCAATGAGTTAATCTTGTATGATAACATGGAGTAAATTTGAAAGGGAGATAACTCCATGCGGCGTGTGCTTAGTTTGCTTCTGCCGTTTGTGCTCCTGTTTTCCGGTTGCGCCGTTCAGGCG
>JAEYPI010000026.1 GCA_023410885.1 Bacillota bacterium | reverse complement strand
AGCCATCCTCCTTAAACGTCTTGTCCTGAATAATCAAGGGTATCTCAAAAATACCCGAGGGCAGATTCAGCGCACGCTCTTCTTCGGAGCGGATGATATACATTCCGGCAAGACCTGCGTATACATTTAAGCGGGTTATACCAAGTGCGTGATCATGGTACCAAAGCGTTGTTGCACGTTGATTATTGGGGTAGTGATAGACCTTCTGAGTAAACCGTGGACCGCACTTTTCAAAATCATGACTAAACCAGGCATCGGGATAGCCATCGCTCTCCGGTTCTACTTCAGCTCCGTGCAGGTGGACGACAGTTTTCACTTCGGGCCCGTGACCGGTTCCGTGTAAGGTTTGGTCTACCGGCAGAAAGTGTTCATCGGGCAGGTTGTTCATCCACATGACATTAGCGGATTGGCCCTGTTCTACCTCTATGGTGGGACCAGGGACTTGTCCTTCGTATCCCCAAACTTTTGTCAATTGAAGTTCGCTGTGAAACTGGTGGAAAAATTGCTCCATTTTAACTTCATAGTAGGTGCTATCTTTACATCTTTCTTTGGGCTGTAATATCCGTGGGACTGGGAGAGCGTCTATAAAGGGTGTAAGTGCCATTATGTACCTCCAATGCATGTCTTTTTATTTCATAGTATGCAAAGAAGCAAGGGCGGGTGTTTGTTATTGTCGGGTATTGGAACACCAGTGCGTAAAGCTTTTTCGCAAAGGCTATTCGAATTCACTGAAGCCCATTGCATTATAATCTTCTTTTGTAATGGTATGCTTAATTTTCAGATTATAATCTTTTTGGAACTGCTTGAGTGCCTTTTTCAAGTCATCTCCATAGATGCCGGATTCATAACCGTTAAAATATTTAAGAGCTTTAAGTCTTTGCTGTACAGCCAGTACGTCTGAGCCCCTATCGCCGGGTTCCAGATTTCTAAACCCTGTTCCGAAGGGCCCGAAAGGTCCGTTTCTTATGATGACGACTGTGCCCACCGGAACGATATTATATAATTCTTTAACATGCTTGTTGAACATACGGATACAGCCATGACTGGCAGCTCTGCCGATGGAGCCTTCTCTTGTTGTCCCATGAATGCCATACTTTCCCCATCGCACATTCAACCCCATCCATCGGCCGCCAAAACCTTCTCCCCAGTCCCCTTTATTAATAATCTTCCATCTTCCTATTGGTGAGGGCCACCCATCTTTACCGGAAGCAATGGGATACTGTTTGATGAGGTTTCCGTTTTCATACAAATATAGTTTTTTGTCTTCAATTTCAATTAAAATAATGTATTCAGCCAGATCTTTTGCCGTATGCCGGGCATTGTTTTTTGTTTTGATTAAAAGACTGGCGCTACTGGTGCATAATAGTAAGAATACCAAAAGAAAAGTAAAGATCCCCCAAAGATGCTTCTTTTTAATAATAATAAACACCGCTTCACCCCTAAAAACGCCATGCTTTTTCTCAAAAGCGCCTATCAGCGTTAAATATAATGCGATAGCGCTCAGAAAAAGACCACCATTTTGTTGTGCAAAAAATTCTGTCAGGACGTTTTACTCTTGCATAAGTATATTCAATTTGTTACGCTCAAAGAATAGGTTTGATGTGTGCAGATTAGCATAATCACGGAGGTTAAAACATGAGCTTTGAGGGATTTACAGGAGACGCCCTTCAATTTCTTTTTGAGAACAAGATGCACAATAATAAGGATTGGTATGACAGCCATAAGGACATATATAAGAAATTTGTCTATAACCCCTTTGTTGAGCTAATTCAGGAATTGTCTCCGACCATAGTGGAAATTGACAGCCAAATGTTGACCATCCCTTCAAAATTGATTTCCAGAGTACGGAGAGATACGCGCTTTACGAAAGATAAGAGCTTGTACAGAGACAATGTATGGCTTGTTTTTCTGAGGGATAAATCAAGAATGTCAACAGCGCCCTGCTTTTGGTTTGAGCTCAACCAAGGGGGTTCAAGCTACGGCCTTGGATATTATGGGGCCCAGACCGATTCAATGGCCAATATGCGGCAATTAATCATCAATGAGCATCCTGCGTTCTTAAAGGCCTTGAAATGCTATGAATCCCAGAATGAATTTCTTATTGGCGGCGAGATGTACAAAAGAAGTCGTTTCCCCGACCAACCGGAACCTATCAGATCGTGGTTGGATCGGAAAAATATCTACTTTGAATGTGTTCAGCAGGATTTTAAGCTCGCTTTTTCCAAGGCCTTGCCGGACGCTTTAAAGAAGGGCTTTCTCAAGCTTCAACCCCTCTACGAATTTCTTTTGCTGGTAGAGTCCCAAGGCAGCCATTAAGAAAAGGAACCATGACCTGGCCTGCTCTGATCTGCTTGGTCAGAGACGGCATAGGGAGAAAAAGCTTAAAGTGTTTTCACTTATGCATACTATGGTACATGCGCTATGCGCTAAGAACAGGAGGAGAGAATATGCCCCATATTATTGTCAAGATGTATCCCGGCAGGTCCGAAGAGCAAAAGAAGCTGCTTACTGAGAGAATAACAAAAGAAGCCATGGAGGTCCTCGGTGTTGAGGAAAAAACACTATCCATCGCCTTTGAAGAGATTCCCAGAGAAAAATGGAACGAAGAAGTCTACCAGCCTGACATCATCCAAAAGGAAAGTGCCTTATATAAAAAGCCGGGCTATAGGCCGGAATGATTTTTTATAATTACTCACACTTCATTACCTAGCTCAATCTCATGTGCCAGTATTTCGTTTATTTTCTTCTCGATTTTTTCCAAATCAAATTGAGCTTCTTTTTTAATACTTTTCCTAAGCATCGGGCCGATCTTCATTATGTCATCGCGGATGTCCTTTAAAAGCTCCAACGCGGCTGCTGCCTCCAATTCCTCCCTGGGAATTTCCACCATGTTGGAAAGAATTGAGTTTTCTGTTCTGGAGGCGATAAAAGGCGATCGTAAATCTTCAACATGTACGATTGTTCGCCTTCCAGGTCCTCTGTCATCCTCTATACGCTCAAGACTAACAATTTTATCTGAGCGCACAAATTTTCCATATCCCAGGGGAACCATAATATTTTCTCGTATCTCCATCAAAATCACCTGTTTATTTTAAATTTAAAATTACCACTAAATAGATATGTACATTAAGTATTAAGGTTATCTTTACCAACAGAAGTGCAAATATGCAGATCAAATTAAGATGGGCGAAAAGGCTATTTTTCTTCTTCGATGTTCACATAACTATCAGGTTCTTATCAACCATAATCC
>JAEYPI010000270.1 GCA_023410885.1 Bacillota bacterium | reverse complement strand
CACATGTAAATATTTCACATACTTGGGCAATGATGTGCATTGCTTTGATCCTTGCTGCCATGCTTCTGTTCTATCGCCCCCTAAAAAGCAAGGTATCGCGATTTGTCCTTCTGGCTGTCCCCTTTCTTTTGGTGGGCTATTGCCTTCATAGCCTTAATAAAGATCATCATTCCACCGTTTTTAAGCCTTGGGAAGGACAACGTGTAGCTGTGGAAGGTGTGGTAGACGATGAGCCTGAATTCCTGGACGGGAAAACACGTTTTGTACTTCGCACCAAAACCATCATTGGTGCTGAAACGACGACCCTCGAGGATGAACACATACGGGTAACCCTCTATGGAGAAGAACCCGCAGCTGTTACATATGGTGCATTAGTAAGGATCAAGGGAGAAATAAAAATACCGGTAGGCCAAAGGAATCTTGGTGGATTTGATGCACAGACCTTTTTTGCCGCACGCGGTATTTCGGGAACAATGAGCACACCTATGCAAGCCATGGCTCTCATGGAGGGGAAAGAAGCTTTCTGGATCAAGGAAGCAGGCTACAAGATACGTCAAGGGATTCTTAAAACGCTGGATCAATACCTGCCCCCAAGGGAGGCCTCTGTGCTTTCTGGTATGCTCATTGGCTATACCGATGATATGCCGGAGGAAATGGAGGAGGACTTCAGGCGGGCAGGACTAAGCCATGTCATGGCTGTTTCAGGTGCGAACATCGCCTTCCTGCTGGTCCCTCTACTCTGGTTTCTACAGCGAATAGGCTTTAGCCGCAGATGGTCGTCTGCCTTATCCTTTCCCTTAATGCTCTTCTATGTCTTTGCTACGGGCATGGAGGCTTCTGTAGTCCGGGCGGCTATTATGGCGGGTGTAACCTTGACGGGTATGCTCTTCTGGCGGAGAACCGACATCTACTGTTCATTGGCGGCCTCGGCGATTATCATACTCCTAACCAATAGCTACATGCTTTTTGATACGGGATTTATTCTGTCTTTTTCTGCGACCCTATCCTTGGTGATCTTTCATAAGCCTATTTACGAACGGCTTTCGATTAAGATACCTAAAAGTATACGTAACACATTAGCCGGAACTATGGCGGCCCAATTGGGTGTGATTCCGGTCATTGCCTATAGTTTTAATACCTTTTCTGTAATATCTGTTTTCTCTAATCTTTTAATTGTGCCTTTTACAGGATTTCTTACTCTTCTGGGGGCGCTTCTTTCCATTTTTGGTGCATTCTTTGTTCCGTTGGGGCAACTATTGGGGGTTGTGACACGATTTGTCGCCGCTGTTATTCTCTTTATCACCCGGAATTTGGCTCAAATCCCTTGGTCAGAGATAGGTCTTGCAACACCCAGCCTCTTGTTGGTTGGCCTGTATTATGTCTTACTGCTCTATCTTCGGTACGGCCATCCAAGACTTCAAAAAGAAATATCCCGGCCTATCTTAGCAGGAATTTTGCTGCTATGCGGGGTCCTTTTGGTCTTTTCTGCTGTCCCCAGCCGTTCCCTGCGTATCTACTTTGCCGATGTGGGGCAGGGGGATTGCATTCTCATTCAAACACCGCAGAATAAGAACATTATCATAGATGGCGGGGGAAGCATATATGATGCTGAGGAATCTTACGTTGGGGAGCGTATTGTAGTGCCCTTGCTCTATGATCTTAACATGACTGAGATTGATCTCATAGTGGCCACTCATGGGCATGCAGACCATATCGGTGGCTTAAAGAGTGTTCTGGATGCGGTGAAAGTTAAAAGACTGGTCGTAGCCGATGCTTCTGATGTTGAAATGAGGGAACTGACCGATTATGCCACTCAAAAGGGTATCCCTATAAGCTGGGTGAAAGAGGGAGAGGAGCTCTTAGGGGAAGAGAACCTTAGACTCACCGTTCTTTATCCTCTGGAGGAGGAATGGCTCATGCCTCAAGAGGCGACAACGAGTGCCAATGAACTGTCTTTAGTGACAAGGCTGGATTATGGAGATTTTAACGCCCTATTCACGGGAGATATTGGGGCCGAGACAGAGAAGCGGATTATTAATGATGAGGGACTGCTTCAGTGTGAGCTCTTGAAGGTTGCCCATCACGGCTCAAAATACTCCTCAGAAAGCAGCTTTCTAGATGCGGTAGAACCCAGGATTGCCGTCATTTCCGTTGGTCAAAACTCCTATGGACACCCCAGCCAGGATGTATTGGATCGGCTTTTGGAGCGGGATATCAAAGTGTTTCAAACCCTTGAAAACGGTGGCATTCTAGTGGAAATCAAGGAGTCAGGGGACGGTTCTCTGACTCCAAAAATGATGTTAAGGTGTTCTACTGTTTTGTTCTAATTCAACTTTCTGTACTGTAAAGGCGAACATCCGGCTATTTCCTTAAAAACCCGTCCGAAATGGGTGCTGCTGTCGTGTCCGACCTTTCCTGAAATATCACAGATGCTAAGCCGGGTTTCCACCAGCAGACGCATTGCTTCCCGAATACGGATACTGTTCAGATATTCAATAAATGAAAACCCAGTAATATCCTTAAATACTACAATATATTTCAACATTTTTGATAATGGTATAATAAGTAAAGGGATGGGTTTATGTGCTCTTAGAACATAAAAGTTGAGGATATGTCGCTGATATACTATAATAGGATATAATGGAAAGTATTCCTTTTCTAATTTACGTGACAGTGGTTTGGGGTGTTTTATGAAGAGTAGAGTAATTCCTTGGTTAGATATTGTTAAATTTCATAAGGAGATTACACGCAGAGCGGAAGAAACTTTTTTCTCATTAACAATCAATAACATGGTATCTGATAGGTGGTCGTCGATTCGAAACTTTAGCCCTAAGTCATTTTCAGGTCCTTGGTTTATAAATCAAGATGATGTTACAAATCAATCTTTGATAAGGGCAATTAGAAGACAAGATATTGGTGAAATGTTTATAGGGGGACCATGTTGGTGTAAATGGGAGAGAAGAGAGAGTAATAAATGGGAACTAAAATGGCTTCCAGTTATATATAGGGAAGTTAATATTCATGTTAATGAAGATGACGTAATAGAAATAATTCCGGAGCAAGGATTTTGGGATATGTCCCCCTTAGTTTATAATTTTTTAGAACAAAGGTGCGTTTCAGTAGAGGAGCCTATTGATAAAATTGTATCAACTCTAATAGAGAAGTCCCAACTAATTTGTGAGGCTGAAGGAATAGACCTTACTGAATGTTTAGTGAAACTGATAACCAGTAATTTACCTGACTTAGGGCAAGAATTGAATAAAGAGTTTCCACAAGATAAAATATTAGAAAAACCTAGTAGTTGGGTACTATTTACCCCGCCATCGTCTACTTCACTAACTAAAAACTTAATGAGGGATTACAATAAATTGGAGAAAGATCTGGAAATAACCCCTGATAAAATTGGTGGACTCAGACTGTTGCATGATATTGGGGATTATAGTTATATTCAAAAAGACATAAACATCTTACCTATAGTACCACTTAACAAATCTCAGCATATAGCTGTTGAAGAAATACTGAAATCAAAACCTATTTCAGTTATAAGTGGCCCTCCTGGATGCGGTAAAAGTCAAGTCGTTCTTTCCTTGTTATTAAATGCTTGGTCAAATGGCACAAGCGTTCTATTTGCTAGTAATAATAATCAGGCAGTTGATGTTGTTAGGGAAAGACTAGAGCCATTTGAAAACATTTTTCCGATTGCTATTAGAGCCGGCGCCAAAAGGAATAGTAATATTGAGGAGACGCTACGAAGGACTTTAAATTCAATCCAAGCTACTTCATATGGTAATAAGTCAGTTGCTTCGTATAATGAAAGGCAGAAGCAGCTAATTTCCCAAAAACAGAAACTTGAAGCTTTGATGGGTAGCCAGTTACCTCAAAGAGTGAGTCAAGCTATTCAATCTGCAATAAATGCATATGGTGTTTTTAAAGCGTCTAGAGAAAAACTTAATAGCGAAAAATCCAAATTGGTAAATGACTTGTGCAATATTGGGTACCTTATTGATCCTGAAGCATTTTATAATACTGTATTTTCTCCATTTGAAGATTGGCTTAACCAAATTACTAGTTTTGAAAATGTAATAAAAGTTGATGAACAACAGAGGAAGAAATATTTATATGAAATAAAAGCACTTGAGTTATCAAGAAATGATATTGCACAAAAGGTTGGCCTAGCTTTTGACCAAGTTAGTAATTGGGATTGGCTTACAATTGATAATAGCCTAGAGACAATAAGTGATTGGTATGATAGGTTTAAAAGCACATTAAAATTACCATTAGAAGAATATCTCCAACCATATTCATGGGATAAAGGGTATGATGTATGGGAAGATGAAGATGATATAAATAAGTGGATTGATAGAGCTTCTGGAGCTATTTCTAATATTAGAAAGAAAATTACTGAACTATTGCCCTTAATCAATGAAATGAATCATTTAAAAATTAAAATGGATCTCCAATTATCCGAATTAGTCAATTATAATATACCAGAAGAGATTTGTGCTGATATAGATTTAATTATAAGTTGGTTATCTAAATATTCGTCATTATTGTCTTTACCAAAAAATAAGTTTGATTGGTTACCTTGGTCAAAAAGAACATCTATAATAAACAATTTAAAAGCTATGGAGATAAAGTTCCAATCTGAATTGCCAATATCTATATGGCGAGAAGTCGGCCAATTAAATGACATGGGAAGAAATAAACTTAGTAAAGTCTTAGAGATCACATCTAGTTGGCTTACTATAAGAAAATCATGGGACCTCAAACAAACAGTAAGAGAGAAAATTGAGGATAGCTTTTCCGCTTTTCGAGAACGGTTAGTTGAGCTAAAAGAAAATTATATTCCTCATGAAAATATTGTAGAAGTATGGTTGAAGCTGTCTTACCAGATTGAGACAAAGATAAGTTATGCTAAGAATGCTATTGAAGCTTTTAGGAGAAGGTCGGTTTACTTAAATGCTTGTAAATCCCTGCGTGATATATGTTCAGAATTTCAAGTTATTGGTTCTGGAATTCCAATTAAAGAAGCATGGATAAGTCACAAAGGTTTACAATGTGCAAAAGTTATTACTAAGTGTTGCATTAATACAGAGCTAAACGACATAGCAAAATTACGAAGTGTTATTTATGGCTCATCAATTGATATACTAATAAATAGTTGGCAAGAGATAAAAAGCATTCAAACAAAATTAAGAAATACTATATTCGAGTACGAAAGTATACCATCAAAGGACTTGCGAAT
>JAEYPI010000214.1 GCA_023410885.1 Bacillota bacterium | reverse complement strand
AAGCTGGTATGCTTCTGGACATTGGCAAGAGCCATCGAGTCAAGAATAAAAAAACGCTGCACGGTTAAATACCCCCTGCTTTTGGCGTAACGCACCAAGGTTTGCTTGGTCGAGATAACACCGTCAGCTCGGGTGTTTTTAACAAGGAAGTCCACAGCGATTTCTTTTGCAGACAAACCGCTCACTAAATCCAGATGGACAAACGCCACCTTACCCGCGTCTTTAACTCTTCCTACAATATCTGCTATATTCAGTATGTCACCAAAAAGGATAAACACAACCTTGCTGCTGCAGGCCAAACAGTTTTCCAGACCTTCCATACTCTTAACAGCCGCTATGACAGGTGTATCCTCCAAGAGTCCTAAAAGCTCAGACGTTTTCATCTCATTTCCCTCTTTTCAGTGCTAGTATACCATAATAAATATAGACACTGCCACTTAAATGGTTTCAGGTTGATCCTTGACAGTCATAGGGCCCTGTCGTATAATAGATCGTGCATTTATGCGCCCGTAGCTCAGTCGGATAGAGCACAAGTTTCCTAAACTTGGTGTCGCACGTTCAATTCGTGTCGGGCGTACCAAATAGGGTGCGATCTATCGCACAGCATGGCTCGACCCCATGATCATAAAATGACCGTCTCAGAAATTGCTGAGGCGGTCATTTTATTGCGGAGCTATGCAACTAACTGGTCCCATACCTCAAAAAAGCTCCTTGTACTCCGAGGGTGAAAGCCCTGTAAAACGCTTAAATACCGAGCTGAAATAATGCTGGTCGGAATAGCCCACCGCATCAGAAATCTCATAGATTTTTTGATCGGTATTCTCCATTAATTCCTTCGCCTTGGTAATGCGAATTCTGTGAACATATTCAATAATACTCATTCCCATTTTCTGCTTAAACAACTGACTCACATAGTTTTTACTCAAACAGACCGATTCGGCAATGCTATTGAGCTGGATATCTTCATTGTATCGCGCCATAATATATTTCTTTACGCGTTCAACCAGCTTGCTGTTATGATCATCCCGCTTGCTTTCAATCATATCGGCAATATGGGTGACCACATGCATGACTTTCGTCACCTTTTCTTCAAAGGACAGCATATTGCGCAGCTCAAACATCACATCATAATATTGATTGTTGATATGCTTATAGCCCTCCGGGTCCACTTCCAAAAGAACCATTTTGGCTGTGGCCAGAATTTTGATCAGGGCTAGCTCCATAAAGGACAGGTCCTTGTCTCTTTGCTTCAGCATAGCCACCAACTCATCAAAGTAGCCATTGACCGCCTCTTTGTTTCCCAGCTTCAGATCCGAAATAAAAGCCTCCTCATCTAAGAGGTGTCGGAATTTGACACCGGTAGGCTGTATATCGCCAATACTCAGAACACTCTGATGATGGAAGGAAACATTATACTTAAGGGCCGTATGGGCTTCTCGATAGGAGAATTTTACTTCAGCGATGTCGTTTACAAGTCCGCCCATTCCACCACAGAGGGTTACACCCGAATCAGCAAGGCTGGTCCTGATCTCAGAAAACAGCTTCTCGGCTAAAGCTTCAAAGCGCTCCTCAGAGCTTACACTAAACAGGAAAATGAAGGTTCCCGAATGCTCTTTATAAAACAGGCACTCGCTATACTCGTCAATGACCTGCTCAACTATGTTAGAGGCCGATATTAACCATGCTTGGTATTCACTTGGGTTTAAATGACGGTGTGAATGACCCAGTACAATTTTAAGAAACATAACACAGTAGCGGCGATTTTGAAAATCATCTCCCAAAAGATCCTTCCATCTTTGGAAGTCAGCCTCATCCACCCAACCATTGAGCATATCTTCAAAAAATCGTTTTCGAATAATATCCTTGCTTTCTTCAACTGTCTTAATAAGTCGCTGATATTCCTCCTGCCTCTCTCTCCGTTTTTGTAAGGCAGTCCCCAGCTTGTCAATCAGATAGGCTACGTCATGGGGATAAAAGGGTTTGAGAAGATAATCCATGGCCTTATTCGCCATGGCCTCGCGCACAAACTCAAAATCATCATGGGCGCTGAGTATGATTTTGACAGCATCATTATCCCGTTCTGCCAGCTTTTTAAGCAGTTCAAGCCCATTCATACCCGGCATTACCACATCAATAAGCATAGCGTCAAAATCAACACACTCACAGAGCTTAAGGGCATCACGACCATTATCGGCATAGGAAACCCGGTAGAGTCCTGTTTTTTCAAAGGACTCCCCAATTCCCTCCCGTATAATCTTTTCATCATCAGCTATCAATATTCGATACATATTTAGCTTCCCTTAGTGGCATATTCCATAATTAGCTCCTGAGTAGCTTTTTCGGCCGATACCTCCCCGGTCATTTTACCTTCATGCATGACCAGAATCCTGTCGCACATCCCGATGAGTTCAGGTAGCTCAGAGGATACCATAATGATTCCCTTACCGGTACTGACAATATCGGATAACAGGGCATAGATCTCAGCCTTAGCACCGACATCAATACCACGGGTTGGCTCATCAAAAAGCAAAATATCGGAATCTACAGCCATCCATTTGGCCAAAACCACCTTTTGTTGGTTTCCCCCAGAAAGATTTTTGACCGTTCTCTTTTCATCCGGTGTAGCAATTTTAAGCTTTTCAATATAGGTTTTCGCAAGGCTTGCTTCCTTTTTCCTGCTAATGAGGCCGCCTTTTAATACATTATTCATGCCTGCCATACTGATATTTTCCTTAATGGACATCCCCAGCACAACCCCTTGGGTTTTACGCTCCTCGGGAACCAAACCCATGCGGCGTAATATGGCGTGGCAGGTATTATTGATACAAACTGTTTCACAATTAACCTTGATAGAACCGGAGGTTTTCTTATCGGCCCCGAAAATAGCGCGAACAAGCTCCGTTCTACCTGCACCTACCAGCCCTGCAATGCCGAGAATCTCCCCCCGATGAAGCTTGAAGCTGATGTTTTCAAAGGCACCTTTCCGCGAAAGACCCTCTACTTCTAAAAGGGCTTCGCCAAGGGGTATTTTTTTCTTGGGGTATTCATTTTCAACGGACCTTCCAACCATTAACTCAATAAGCTTTTTCCGATCCACATCCTTGACAGGCAGTGTATCAATTCGCTTTCCGTCACGCAATACGGTGAAGCGATCTGCTAAGCGGAAAATCTCCTCAAGCCTATGAGAGATATAAATGATGGTAACGTCTCTCGACCGTAGCATCTCAAGGGTTTGGAAAAGCATTTCAAGCTCATTGTCGGTCAGGGTTGCCGAAGGCTCATCCATAATAATGATTTCAGCGTCCACAGAGAGGGCCTTGGCTATTTCAACCAACTGCTTTTGTGCGACACTCAGGCTCCTTACGTAAGCTGTTTCACTCAAACTGCAATTCAGGCCATCCAACAGCTTCCTTGCTTCCTGGTTCTGTTTTTTCTTATCAATCAAGCCAAGAGGACCACTTGTACGGGGCCGGCCTAGGAAGATATTCTCCGCAACAGTTAGAGAATCCACTAGCTTTAGCTCCTGGTGAACAACACTTATGCCTCTGTCCCGGGCCTCCATGGGGCTTGAGAAATTCGCAAGATCTCCTTTGATGTAAAAATCTCCCTTTGTAGCCTTGGTTACACCCGACAGAATTTTTATAAGGGTTGATTTACCCGCGCCGTTTTCTCCCACCAAAGCATGAATTTCGCCTTTTTTTATCTGCAGGGAGACATCCTCCAGAGCTGTAACTCCAGGATAGACCTTGGTAATATTACGCACATCCAGAATCAACTCGTCACTCATATACAGCACCTCCCTCAAATACTATTCTGGCGCTTGGTTCTGTAAACATCGAGCACGATTGCCCCTACCAAAACAGCACCCTTTATAACACGCTGCCAGTAGGAAGAAACGTCTAAAAGCGTCATACCGTTTGTCAGTAACGCAATGAGGATTGCGCCAAGAAGAACACCAAAAACCTTTCCCTTACCACCTACAATGCTGACACCACCTATGAGGGCAGCAGTAACGGCTTCAAACTCCCAGCCAACAGCGGCATTGGGCTGACCCGATCCCATTCTTGAGGCAAGAATGACACCACTAATACCCGCGGTTAGACCACTGATGACATATGTAATCATCTGAATTTTAGAAATTTTTATGCCAGACAGGTAGGAGGCCTCGTTATTGCCACCCACTGCATAAACATATCTTCCGAACTTTGTCTTTTGGGAAACAAAATGACCCACACAGTAAATAATCACCATGAAAATAACAGGCCATGGAATGACTCCTAAATAACCCTTACCGATAAAGCTGATAGCATTGCCTTTGATACCAATGGGGTAACCTTCAGTAAAGACATAGAGTAAGCCTCTGGCAATTTCCATCATACCCAAGGTACCAATAAGGGCCGGTACACCAACTTTAGCCACTAAAAGCCCGTTGATCAAGCCGCAGAAAGCACCAACCGCTAAAGCAAGAATAATTGCAAAAACAGGATGCAGGTTCCAATTGGTTAACGCGGCTGCGGTAACAATACTTGTCAAGCCTACAAGAGAACCAACAGAGATATCAATACCCCCGCCTACCATGACAAAAAACATACCTACGGCCAGTATGGCCACCATTGACATTTGGCGTAGTACATTTAAAATATTGGTCATACTAAGAAATGTATCCGATAGGAATGACAGCACGATGATAAGAAAAAGCACGGCAAAGACCATAATATAGTCATTGACAATGCTTTCCCATATTGATTTTATGACTCTCTTCCCAGTTGTTTGCTCTTTCATATGCGAAAACTCCTTCAATCATTATGCGCGATATAGAGACCAAAAGCCCCCATACCTATCCTTTTTAAAAGTTCCAGTTGGGCTACGGGAAGCGTTTATTCCTTGGTTTGCTTAGGTGGATTATAGGGCTTATCCATAACGGGCATACGAATTCTTGCAACAGTAAAGCCTTTTTCAATCAGGTATTCCAAACCATAATTGCCGGCAAAATGGAACCGGATTCTATCATGGACATTCCTTGCACCTATGCCGTAGGGATTGTCCTTATTATCCTCCTGGGCCATAAACGAGTTAAGGCGATCAGCCTGATCCTGAGTCAGCTTTCTTCCATTATCCATGACACTGAGCACGACATTTTCTTCTTCGATTTTCCCGGTAATCCTAATCAACCCCATCCTATTCAACTCTCTGACACCATGATAAATAGCATTTTCGACCAGGGGCTGGAGGATGATTTTGACAGTATACAGACCCATGAGATCAGGATGTATATCCAGCATATATTTAAACTTTTCCTGATATCTTACCTGCTGAATTCTAAGGTAGCTTTCCACATGCTCGAGCTCCTGACCTATTGTGATCAGTTCTTTATCTTTACTAATTCCAATTCTGAAAAGAGTGGAGAGGGATTGTGTCATCGAGATGATCTCATCCGAGTACCCCTTATTGGCCAGCCAGGCTATTGTTGAAAGGGTGTTATATAAGAAATGGGGATTAATTTGCCACTTGAGCGCATTATATTCTGCCGCACGGCGCTTCTGCTCTTCCTCCAGAGCCTTGTCCATGGACTTTTTTAATCGATTTGTCATATTATTAAAGCTTTTGGCAAGCTTGCCCACCTCATCATTATATCGGGGTTCAAAGCTATGGTTGATATCAATATCATCTACCCGATCCATTGTAGTCACCAGCTTGGTAATGGGCTTGGCTATCGTGGATGATACGAGCACAGCTATAAAAATACCTAATAGAATAGCAAATCCCATTACCAAGACAGTAATCATAATAATGGAGTTGGGACCGGCCATCATGTTTTCTCTGGTTGTAACTGAAAGAAAAGTAAGCCCTGTACGATCATCTGTATGATAAACAGCCAGACATGCCTTACCACCAAGCTTACCGTCAAAGTACCCATCGGATAGGCGGAGTTCCCCCCTTGATGAAAAGTACTCATCAAACCCCTGCCCTATCCAATGAAGGTTATCCGATGAAAGGGTAATTCCATCTTCGTTGAGTATTACTATGTTTCCATCGGGCTTTGAATACTTTTTAAAGCAGCTCATTAGGTCGTCATGGTTAATACCTATAGCCACCGCTCCAAGCACAGCATTCTTTGAGTAGTCCTTAATGCGCCGGAAGTACGGCAGCGCAATAGTCTTGGTGGTTTTTACTATAGGGGTTCCCCAAGTACCGTGATTGATTGAGAGAAGTTCCTTATTGAGGCCTGTATATTGCTCCATTGTTTTTTGAACAATGAAGGCATCATTCAGATTCGTAAAGACCTTACCCTCTCTGTTAAACACACTGATATAGTGAAGATCAACCCCGGCATCAATAATGTATAGAATTTTAGTCATCAGGTAATTGATCGGGGTTTCTGTCTTGATGCTTTCTTCACCGAGGGCCTGAAATATCTCCTGATTATGGGCTACGGTAATGGCGGCAAGCTCACTGTCATGAAGCAGCTTATATACATTTTCGCTAATGACATCAAGCATGATACTTTTCTTCTCGATTTCGTCCCTCATTGCGGTTGTGGATGAAGTCACAAAGGAAAAAACACCCACCGTCAGGACGGTAATGAAAGAAAGAATTAAGAACCATATCAAAAGCTTGCTTCTTAGTGGTAAATTGCCGTAAAAACGCACCAATCTCATAGTAACCCCGTGTTGCTTATGTGGCTAAAGCTACCCCTTTGACCCTGGGCAGCTTTAGCCCTGTCATATACCGGTAAATATAGTGCTTCTGTTGCCGACTAATTTTCTCTAGCTGCTACTATGGATCTCCAGTCAAGATCCTTAATGGTTTCCTGATCAACGATAAGGCTATCCATAAAGACTTCCTTTTCAACTGTCTTTCCATTGAGGTTGTCATTGATAACATCGATCATTGAAGCAATGTCTGTAGGAATAGCAGCAAGCAGGTATGCTTGCATGTACTGGTCTTTGTTTTCTAGCTTCTCGAAGCCTTCAGCATTCCAAGAAACACAAACCACCTTTGTTTTGGCACCAGCAGCCTCAATAGCAGCAGCTGCTCCTGCACCGGACTCATAGTTGATAGCAAATACAACGTCAACATTGTTGTTATTAGCGGTTAAAATATCTTCCATTACAGACATACCGCCCTCACGGGTAGCTTTTCCGTCCTGATGTGCAACCCGGGTAACGCCTTCCATTTTATCAAGCACGCTCATAAAGCCCTGGGTTCTGCCTCCACAGATAATAGCCGAGGGGAAATAATCCAGTACAGCATAGGATGCTTTTCCGCCCATATTTTCTTCAATATATTTCTTAGCCCATTCGCCGGCTTTTTCGCCTTCTTTTACAAAATCGCCCATGGTATGAGCAACAATTCCCTCTTTATTCTCAGTTACACCGTCAAACATAAAGATTGGAATATTCGCTGCATTGGCGGCCTCAACACAGGCATAGGAACCTACAGGATCAACAGCAGACATTAAAATAGCATCAACCTTTTTTGTAATAAAGTCCTCTACCTGCTGAACCTGTGTTGCAAGGTTGGTGTCAGCATTTTGGATAACAAGCTCTATGCCAAGCTCCTCTGCTCTTTGACGCATACAGGTCTCGATGTCAAGATAGTACTCATCGCTCTTGTAGAACAGGTCAACACCAATGACATAAGTCTTTTTATCTTCTCCGGAAGGAGTAGCAGCTGCATTACCGCCAGGTGAAGAACTTGGACTTTCAACAGGCTTTGCTTGGCCACAAGCAGAAAAAAGTGTCAATAGCATAACTGCCGCCAATACCAACGCTAATAGCTTTTTAAATTTCATTTTTTCTTCCCCCTTAATCATTTTGATAGAGTTTTATAGGCTTAGTCAAGGAAATTAAATGTTTTCTAAATTTTGGGCAACTTGTCCAAGCCGCGGATATCCCATTCCTCGCCGAATCCTAGTCCGGTTAAGTCAGCGATAACACCCTTTTCCTCTGCCTCATACATTCTCCAGATGACGCGCAGACTGTGGAGTGCCTGCTGTGCTGTTGTATCCGGTGTTTTGCCTTCAATAATACAGTCGGCAAAGTGCTCAATAACAGGCTTGGGTACATGACTTGTATCACCGCAGCGATAGATCTCAACCGGTGGATCTGATACCTCATAGTAATTATGTGTGTTTTTTGAGGTGTGGTAATAGATAACCCCCTCATTAACACAAGCTTCAATCATACCCTGCTCAAAGAATACGTGTACGGCATAGCTGTGACGCGTTCCTTTTGTTCCCCAGGTACCGAAATGGTAGGCCAGCTTCCCACCTTCAAACTCAAAAATTGCATTGCTGGTGCCTTCCTTTTCCATCCATGGGGTGCAGAGATTCGTACCCATATGAGCACCCTTAAGGGGTTTGCCCATAAACCAAAGCAGTAAATCCACATAATGGCAGCCATGACTAAAGAACTGTCCACCGCCCAGTCTTTTGGCTGACCTTATCCAACTGTCTTCAGGGGCATAGGTATATTGCTCGGTCCAGATAGAGGCCTGGTAAGCCTCCCCATATTGCTTACTGTCAATAATTTCTTTAATTTTTTTGTAAATGGGATGATAACGTGCCATGTAACCTACCATGAAAACAGCATTGCTTTCGCGCTCGGCATGAATCAAATCCAAGCATTCATCTTCTGTCAAGGCCATGGGCTTTTCCATCAGCACATGCTTACCGGCTTTAATAAGCTTAATGCCCATTGGAAAGTGTAAATCATGGGGTGTGGCTACATAGAAGGCATCGACCTTGTCTATTACCTCCTCGTAATTCTCCACCGCATATTGGGCTCCAAGAATTTCTGCAGTCCGTTGAGCTTTCTCAAGATCAATGTCGCAGGTTGCCACAACCTGGATCTTATGCTTCAGCTCATCGAAAATCTGAGCAAAAATATCGGAAATAAATCCGCATCCGATAATTCCCAGCCTAATCAATGTTATATCCTCCTCCTTTACAGTTGTGCATGCACTCTCCCAAGTCCACCCTAATAAAGTCATGTTGACGTGAGGAATTCAATGCAACTCTAGTATAGATAAGTTATCTAAATTTCTGAATAGAGAAAGTATCAATTTTGTACAATATCCACGAATGTCATTTATTTAACTAACACCCCCTGCCGGTATTAAAAAAAGAACTTTTTCAAATCCCTTAGCATTTGAAAAAGCTCTTTTTGAAATTGTGTCAAGTTCAATTGTTTATTTTATTATGATAACGAATTATGAGCACTATTTTTGATAAATAAGGACCCGACAAATACCAGTGCCGCTAAAATGCCGCATCCTATGAAGGTAAAATAGACATTGCCCAGCCAGGTTCCAAGAAGTGCTGGAAAAAGCATATGCCCGGCGGAGCAAAACGACATCATAACCGCATACGCCGCTCCGCTTCTTTCGGGGGCAATCTTAGCTGCCAGCACAAACATCAAAGGCCACACCGGCCCGCATCCTAACCCGTAAAGGAAAGCCGCGACAAGACGGACTTCCTGAGTTCCGGCCACCAGCATCAACAACGCTCCCAATATAGCCAGGGGTGTAAACAGCCTTACCCCTAAGCGCTCCTTGCCATTCATGAATATTCCGATAGTCCGGCCGGTTATCATGGCAATCCAAAACACCGATATACCTGTGGCAGCAACCTGCTCGGTACTGTTTGTAACCATGAACATTTGCTTGATATAGGCAGGACCAATGGCATCATAGCCAATATAGAAAAAAATCATGACAGCATAGAGTAAAAACTGCTTGTTCTTGAGCAAGGTCAGGGGCCGAACATCCTTTTTTGTCCTCTGAATCCCAGAAGGCATTTTGCCATAAGGAATCCGTATAAAATAAATCAACAGCAAAGCAAAGGCCGCCGAACAGAGTAGAAAAATATCGTTGTATTTGCCCCCCTCTGAACAATACCAAATGGCAGCAACCGGTGCAGAAATGGCACCGGCACAATACACCACCTGCGAGATATTCATCCAGCGGGTAGCACTTTCAGGGTTTTCATCAGTCATGATGGCACTGCTCATGGCCTCGGCAGGGCCAAACCCTACGCCCATCAAAAAAAGACCAACGAGTGTCAACCCATACGATTGCGATATTCCGACAACAAATGAGCCCACAATACTACAAAGAATGGCTGTTACTACGACCTTCTTTTTTCCGATCAGGTCAGATAAGGCGCCGTTCAAATAAACACTGATAAAAGAACCGGCGGCAAAAACGGAAATAAAAAGGCCGACAAGTGAAGAGGCCTGTCCAAAGGACATGGCCACCCTATCAGCGATACTTTGAAAGGAACTGAAAAAAACACCTAATATGCCTATAAGCAAGCTGGCCATGCAATTGAAAATGAGCTTGCTTCGCCTTTCCCTGCTCAACTGATCCGCGCTGTATGTATTTAACACTTTATTACTCCAGATGCTTTATTTGTTCAACCTTTCGCCTACTGCACCACCTGGATGGATCAAAGCGAACTGCTCATTCACATAGCCTGTTTCTTCAATCAAAGCGACCTGCAGTGCATCAAAAATAGCTGAAAGCGCCACAAAGCTTGCAGTGGACTGACTATCGTACTTATCACTTTCCCTCTCAATTTTCATTGGGAGAACAATGGTGGAGTCCTTGGCAAGAGGTGAATCCATATTTTCTGTGATGCCTACAATAATGGCCTTTTTTTCTTTGCTGATACGCATAATGGGCATCAACTCAGCAGTTTTTCCACCACGGGAAGCCAGAACGATGACATCCCCTTCCTGTATAAAGCCCATAGCACCATGAACAGCCTCTGCAGGGGAGATAAATCTTGCAGGACGCTCAATACAGCACAGGGAGTGAGCAAAATGCTGACAGGCAATACCTGAATGACCGCATCCGCTTGTGGCAATTCTCTGACTGTTTTTCATGGCTTCCACAACACGGGCAAAAGCCTCAAAATCCATATAATCCAATACATCTGCAATAGCCTTTGACTCAATGCGCAGAGATTCTTTTGCATATTCCAGAGCTTCTTTTTTCATTATAAATTCCTCCTATTATACTGTACTAAGCTTGAGCTGCACGAATTAAGTCCTCTATAGCAGCCTTTCTGTCAGGTTTTCCAAAGACGGCACTGCCAGCAACAAGAATATCTGCTCCTGCTTGGCGGATTGCTGCAGCTGTCTGGGCATTGACACCACCGTCTACGCTAATCAAATAGTGAGCCTTAAACTTATTGCGAAGGGCTCTGGCCTCCTCTATCTTTGTCAGCATTTCAGGCATGAATTTTTGACCGCCAAAACCGGGATTAATGCCCATGATAAGCAAAAGGTCAAGCTTATCCAGATATTTTTCTATACTGCTCAGCGATGTCAAGGGGCGAAGCGAAAGACCTATCTTAATATTATTCTTCTTACAAATTTCAATAAAGGCCTCAATATTATCTGTTGCCTCAGCATGTATCGTAATGGCGTCTGCCCCCGATTTAATAAATGGCTCTATAAACTGTTCCGGATTTTCAATCATCAGATGGACATCAAAAAGCAGACTGCTGTTTGGTCGTATTCCTTCTACAATATTCGGGCCAAAAGAAAGGTTGGGTACAAAATGACCGTCCATTACATCAATATGAAGGTACTCTGCACCGGCTTCTGCCACACTCTTAATTTCTTCATCATACCGTCCCGCATTTGCCGCAAGCAGGGAGGGTGCAATTATAACCATATTTTTCACTACCTACCAATCCCATCGTTTATTCCTTTTGATCATATCAATTTTCGATACAGAAAGCAATACGTAAGATATTATAAAACATCATTGACTATAACATCACGAATAGATTATAATCATATTTAGTTAATAAATATATAATGGAACATTCCAATGGAGGAACCACTTATGTACCGAGGATTAGAATTAAAACCTCCTTTTTTCGAAATTGGCCCCAAGTCCTATCTATACGGCGATCAGATTGTAGAATTGGCTAAAGCGGCTGATGCTGCATCAAAAAAATACGATGTCAGCATTATTTTCACTACACCCTTTCCAGACATTCGCAGAGTCGCCCAAGAAACAGAGCGGCTTTTAGTCTTTGCACCCCATATGGATCCACTCCCTGTTGGACGTGGCCTTGCGGATATTTTGCCCGAATCTATTAAAGCGGCCGGAGCGGTAGGTGTCATGCTAAACCATTGTGAAAAGCCCATTCCCCTCTCCGTATTACGTCAGACCATTAAGCGTGCCGATGAGGTTGGCTTACTCTCCATCGTTTGCGCCGATTCCATAGCGGAAGCAAAGGCCATCGCGCTCTTGGAGCCCAATATCATCGTTGCTGAGCCCACAGAACTCATTGGTACCGGCAAGGCCAGCGATATGGATTATGTCCTTGCTTCTATTGAAGCCGTAAAATCTGTTAATCCTGAAATCCTTGTACTGCAAGGTGCAGGCATCAGCTCAGGAAAGGATGTTTATAATGTTATTTACGCAGGTGCTGAAGCCACCGGCTCATCCAGCGGTATTGTAAAAGCTCCCGACAGTGCGGCTATGGTGGATGAGATGATCCGAGCCGTGCGTGAAGCCTGGGATGCGCGTAACAAAGGAATGGCTAAATAAGCAAGCTTTGCTTTTTTGAGCATAAATAAATGGAGGTTTGTACAATGGAATTTAAAGTATACCAAAAGGAGCTTGAACTCCAGTCCAGAGGTTGGATTCCAACTTTCCATGATATTTCTAAAGAAGTTATGGAAATGGTAAAAGACTCTGGTATTAAGAACGGCACCTGTGCCATAGCTTCTCACCATACCACCTGCAGCGTTATGATACAGGAGTGTTCCCACGATATTGATTCCTTCGATCTCGAGTATATACAGCATGACCTTTTGGATATCATGAGAAAGCTGATACCTGATTACGCAGAAGAGAACCAATACCGTCACCCCGGCCCTATCCATGCACAGTTCGGCCGTCATGTCAATGAACCCGGCAACTTCACCAGCATGAATACGGATGGCCATCTGCGCAGCGTTTTCTTCGGTCGTAGCGAAACCATGACCATTAAAGACGGCAAGCTGGACGGCGGCGAATTTGCTCACATTTATTTTATTGATTGGGATCATGTCCGTGCCCGCCGCAGGCAAGCAAACATCACCATTATGGGCACAACGGACGATGTAGGAGACCGCAAGTGGAATAATGGCGAGGTCGTCAATACATTACGTAAATTCACCGATGAAGAAAAGGCTTATATGCCAGAGTTTGATCTTCAGCAGAAAAGGTGACCATTATCTTTCCGATGCTCCAACATTATTTCCAATATAAATTATAAAGAATGGGACCTCTCTTGCCCTCTGTTGGCGGGGGAGGTCCTTTTATATTGTGACGTTGACACCGGATCACGAAGTTGATATAATATAACATATTTATGATATGTTTAATCATATAGCGTTGAAAATATATCATGTCTATAACAGATATTGATCTGGATTTTAACGTTTCATGTTATTTTGACAAGAGGAGTGAGAACTATGGCAACACCAGTCATTCTACCCCGTCAAGGGCAATCTGTAGAAAGCTGTATTATTGGCAAATGGAATAAGAAGGTTGGCGATACCGTTAAGGTTGGCGATATCCTTTTCAGCTATGAAACAGACAAAGCGACTTTTGAAGAGGAAGCCAAGGTTGAGGGAACCATGCTGGCCTTGTTTTTTGATGAAGGGGATGATGTTCCCTGTTTGACCAATGTAGCCGTCATCGGTAATCCCGGTGAAAGCTTTGATGAATTCAATCCCAATGGAGGCGCACCCAGCGATGCTCCCCAGGCCACATCAGCAGAACCTGATGTGCTACCTGCCACCACCGAGGCGGAACCCACCGTATCCAAGATTTTAGCCGAAGCCACCGGAGCTGCAGGAACAGCATTTGTTTCACCCCGTGCGAAAGCAGCGAGTGAGCGCCTAAAGGTCGATGCCTTCATTGCGGCTCCCACAGGTCCTCATGGCCGTGTCATTGAGCGTGATATTATTCGTCTTGCTCAGGAAAGCCGTATTGGTATTGGTCTTGGTGGCAGAATGCCCCTTGACAATGCCATTCAAACACCGGAAGCAGCTCCTGTGGCACCGGTTACGACACCTGCTGCCCCAGCTACAAGCGGCGCTGAATTTGAGGATGTCAAGCTGACCAATATTCGTAAAATCATCGCCAAGAGCATGCAGCAGAGCCTTTCTACAATGGCACAGCTCACTAATAACACATCCTTTGATGCCACCAATATTACGGCATTCCGTAAGCAACTGAAAGCTGCAGCTGAAAAGATGAGCTTACCCAATATCACCTTTAATGATATTATCCTCTTTGCTGTATCCCGAGTACTAAAAAATCACAAGGATCTTAATGCCCATTTCCTTGATGATAAAATGCGTTATTTCAATCATGTCCATTTAGGAATGGCAGTGGATACCCCCCGTGGCCTCATGGTGCCCACACTCTTTAATGCCGATACAAAGAGCCTTAAAGAAATCGCTTTTGAAGCCAAAGCATTGGCTAAGGCTGCTCAGGAAGGCAATATCTCCCCTGATCTTTTAACAGGTGCCACATTCACTATCTCGAATCTCGGCACTTTTGGAATTGAAAGCTTTACCCCTGTAATCAACCCGCCACAGACGGGTATACTAGGTGTTAACGGCATTATGGAGCGTGTACGTACAGTAAACGGCATCATCACAACCTATCCTGCCATGGGCCTCTCTTTGACCTATGACCACCGTGCTGTTGACGGTGCACCTGCATCTCGTTTCTTAAAGGAGCTTTCCACAGCTCTTGAGAATTTCTCGACCCTGTTAATCGGATAAGGAGGAATGGCATATGACCTATGATCTTATCGTTCTCGGCGGTGGTCCCGCAGGCTATCTGGCCAGCGAACGTGCCGGCCATGCAGGCCTGAACGTCCTTTGTATAGAAAAACGAAGTGTGGGCGGCGTGTGCTTGAACGAAGGCTGCATCCCCACCAAAACCCTGTTGTATAGCGCAAAGCTCTATGACGGTGCACTACACGGCGAAAAGTATGGTGTTACAGCCTCCGGGCTTGCCATTGATCACGCCAAGGTCGTTGCACGTAAGAACAAAGTGGTTAAAACCTTGGTCGCTGGAGTTAAGGCAACACTAAAGGCAAACCATGTGACGCTGATTGAAGGAGAAGGCGTTATTACCGGTAAAAACCAAGAAGGCTACACCGTTTCTGCAAACGGCGAAACCTATACAGGCAAGCGACTTTTGATTGCCACCGGCTCTTCTCCGGCCGTACCACCCATTCCCGGCCTAAAGGAAGGCCTTGCTTCAGGCTTCGTCATGACAAACCGCGAAACCTTGGATCTTGAACAGCCGCCTAAAAAGCTGGTTGTCATCGGGGGCGGCGTTATCGGCCTTGAAATGGCATCCTATTTTAACAGCATCGGTGCTGAAGTGACCGTCATTGAAATGCTTGATCACATCGCCGGTGAAAATGATCCGGACCTTGCAAAGCTTTTACAAAAAGGCTATGAGAAGAAAGGCATGACCTTCCATCTCAATGCCAAGGTTACAGAAGTCACAGCAGACAGTGTGGTCTATGAAAAGGATGGCAAGACCGAGACGGTGTCCGCCGATAAAGTCCTCCTGTCCATCGGCCGCAGGGCTAATACTCAGGGCATCGGTGTTGAAAGCCTCAACATTTTGACCGAGCGCGGCGCCATTGTCACCGATTCCCATATGAAGACCAATGTGCCCGGTGTTTACGCTGCAGGAGATGTGAATGGCAAGTCCATGCTGGCGCACACCGCTTACCGCGAGGCTGAGGTGGCTGTCAACCACATGCTGGGCAAAAAGGACATCATGCGCTACAGCGCTATTCCTTCGGTATTGTATACCAATCCCGAGCTCGCTTCCGTTGGCGAAACCGAGTATACCGCTAAAAAGAAAGGCTTGGATGTAGACGTAGTCAAGATTCCCATGCGTTTCTCCGGCAGATACCTGGCTGAGAATGAGGGTGGCGACGGCATTTGCAAGCTGGTCATCAACAAAAAGCACCGTACTCTTGTAGGTGCGCAAGCACTGGGCAATTATTCCTCCGAGTTCATCGTCACCTGCGGTACATTCATTGAGCTTGAACTAACACTGGAGGATATCAAAGAGATTGTATTCCCACACCCCACTGTGTGCGAAATTATACGAGAGGCGATATTCCAGTACTAAGCATAAGGCGCCTACCCGGTACGCAGAAAGGCGGGTACAAGCCTTCTGCGTACGGGCCCGGGGCCTCGATATTAGCATAATAAGGAGCGTGAAACTTTATGTCCAAGCAATTACATGTTTCTCCGGAAGAAATGCGTAAACCGGGTAAACTAACCTTCCAAGACATACCTGTCAATACTTATCAAAAGACGGTCAAGGATGAGCTTGACAACTTTACTAAAGAGGAATTCATGAATATCTACCGCGATATGTTCTATATTCGTGAGTTTGAGACCATGTTGAACCTCATCAAAACAACCAGTGAATATGAGGGTGTTACATATAATCATCCCGGACCTGCTCACCTGGGTATCGGCCAAGAGGCTGCATACGTCGGTCAGGCTTACCATCTGACTCTGGATGACTTTACCTTTGGTTCCCACCGCAGTCACGGTGAGATTCTTGCAAAGGGCCTCAGAGCGGTTGAAACCCTCGATGAGGATAAGCTGATGGAAATCATGAAGGATTTCTTTGGTGGTAAAGCACTGGCTATCGTAAACGATTCCCAGAAATCTGTTAAGGAAATCGGGCGTGACTTTTTACTCTATGGCATGATGTGTGAAACCTTTGCCCGCGAAAACGGCTTTAACAAGGGCCTTGGCGGTTCCATGCACGCCTTCTTCACTCCCTTTGGTATTTTCCCCAACAACGCAATTGTAGGCGGTAGTGGTTCTATTTCCGTTGGTTCAGCTATGTTTAAGCTCATCAACAAAAAGCCCGGCGTTGTTATTTGTAATATTGGTGATGGCTCATTGGGCTGCGGTCCGGTTTGGGAAGGCTTTATGCTTGCTTTAATGGATCAATGCAAGACTCTTTGGGGCGAACATGGCGGTGGCATGCCCATTATCTTTAACATTAACAATAACTTCTATGGCATGGGCGGCCAAACCCTGGGTGAAACCATGGGCTACGGCTCAGTAGCGCGTATTGCAGCAGGCCTCTCCCCCACACAGCTCCATGCTGAGCGTGTAGATGGCTACAACCCTCTGGCGGTTATTGATGCCTACAAGCGTAAGCTTACCACTGCCAAAAATGAAGGCCCTGTTCTCCTAGACGTCGTTACATACCGTATATCAGGCCACTCCCCCTCCGATTCCTCAAGCTATCGTACCAAGGAGGAGATCGCAGATTGGGAAGCAGCGGATTCCATTGAAGCCTATGGCAAGCAGCTCGTTGAAGCCGGTGTATGCGCACAAAGCGAGATCGATGCCATCCGTGCCACAGTTAAGGCTGATATGCTCCGAAACTTCAAGCGCTCAATAGATGATGAGATTTCCCCTCGTATTGATATTTTTGGCGCTCAAGCTAATTACATCGGCGACCTGATGTTCTCCAATGAAAAGGTCAGAGCCTTTGATGCCGGTAGACAGCCCGACGTTCTCCTTCCTAAAGAAGAATGTCCTCGCGTCATGCAGGTCTCCCGCAAGGAGCGCTTTGCGTTTGATCAAAACGGCAAGCCCGTTTCCAAGAACAAGCTTTATCAGCTCCGTGACGGTATTGCAGAGCCTATTATCAATAAATTCTATGAGGACCCAACCCTTGTCTCCTATGGCGAGGACGTACGTGACTGGGGCGGTGCTTTTGCTGTGTATCGTGGTATGACTGAAGCCATTCCGTACCATAGACTATTTAACTCACCAATCAGCGAAGCTGCCATTGTGGGTTCTGCTGTAGGCTATGCCATGAGCGGAGGCCGTGCTATCGCAGAGCTGATGTACTGTGACTTCTTAGGCCGTGCGGGCGATGAGATATTCAACCAGCTCAGTAAGTGGCAATCTATGAGTGCCGGTATGCTGAAAATGCCCGTTGTCCTGCGTATGAGCGTAGGCAGCAAGTATGGCGCACAGCATTCACAGGACTGGTCTGCCATTTGTGCCCATATCCCGGGTCTGAAGGTCGTATTCCCTGTTACACCTTATGACGCTAAAGGTCTCATGCAATCCGCTTTAAATGGTACAGATCCCGTCATATACCTTGAAAGCCAACGTCTTTATGATGTAGGGGAGCAGTTCCATGAAGGCGGCGTTCCCGAAGAGGAATACGAAATCCCATTCGGTGAGCCCGATATCAAGCGTGCAGGCTCCGATGTGACCATCCTGACTATTGGCGCTACCCTGTATAGGGCTTTAGAAGCTGCCGACACACTCTCTGAAAAATACGGTATAAGCGCAGAAGTCATTGATGCGCGTAGTATCGTTCCCTTTAATTATGAGAAAGTCATCGAAAGCGTTAAGAAGACCGGTCGTATCGTTATCTCCGGAGATGCCTGCGAACGCAACTCCTTCATGCGCAATCTGGCATCAAATATCGCAGAACTGGCCTTCGATTATCTGGATGCACCTCCAATTGTAGTGGGTGCTAAGAACTGGATCACACCTGCCCATGAGCTGGAGGCTGCCTTCTTCCCACAACCGTCCTGGATCATCGATGCCATTCATGAACGTATCCTTCCTCTCCCCGGTCATGTCTGCTCACATAACTGTACAGAATTGGAACAGATCCGTGAGAACAAGCTGGGAATTTAAACAAGTATTATCTTGGTGTAAGCATATTGTAAGAAGATCACTAATTTTAATAGTGATCTTCTTGCTTTGTAATTATTAATTCGAAATGTAATAAATCTGGTAATGTAGTCCTAAATCCTCTTTTTAACTTATTCTTCAAGGTTTTATATGTGATTTTCGTTTTTTGTATTTAGACTAAAAAAATTAAAAAAATTGGTTAAGTGATTACATTTATGGGTAAAGAACGAAAGTAAATTGTTTCCTTAAATTTAGCTGAACATACTATTTACTTGTTTCATCATGACAATATTTTACAAAGGCAGGTAAAACATCATGAAACTCCCGAAAAAAAAGAAAGCTGTTTCTGTTCCTTCAGTAAGAAAATCATTTCAATTCGGCAACTGGTTATTCAGCATAGGTACAAAACTAACGACCGCTTTTATGGTCACCGTCATTCCCATAATTATTCTCGGTATATTTTCGTACAACAGTGCCTTTAACGCCATAAAGGACAGCTCTGCAAAAGCATCTCTCGAAGCCATGGGGCAGGCTAATAAATATCTTGAATTAGCTCTGAGTCATATTGAATCGGTATCCTCACAGATTTTAATGGACTCTGATTTTCGGAATTACGCCCTCAATTCCAAGGATTCCAGCGATGTATTAAAATACCGTTTCAGCCTGAATTCAACCATTAAGACCTTTGCCTCAGAAACCCAAGGGATTTCCAATATCATCATTATTTTAGATAATGGTAAATCCATCTCGTCCTCTGCCGACATCAAAGAAATTAAATATTCAGATCTCGGAGGCACACAATTAGTTAACAAGGCAAGGGAAATGGGCGATAAAACCTTTTGGCTCGGCAGTCATGCTGAGCTTGACGCAATAATGCCCGAAACTGAACCTTATTCCCTTTCATCGGTAACACTTATTCAAGATCCCATTACGAGAGAGGCATTGGGCTTACTGATTGTAGATGCAAAGCCAAATGTCATAACGGATGCGCTTTGGGATATTGATTTTGGAATAGGTAGCGAATTACATTTTGTAAGTCCTGATAACAAGGATATTGCCTTTGTTAGGAATAATAATGGCAATGAATCTCTGGATACATCGGACCCCAATAATCAGATTATCGGTGAAACCTTCTTTTCTAAAGTCTCAAAAAGCGAGGATGAGCATGGCTCTTTTGAAGACAAATATAAAGGTAAAGAGCACATGGTGCTTCACGCAAAAGTTGGGAGCACCGGGTATGTATTTATAGGACTTGTTCCTACTGCCAATTTTTCGGCTTCCGCAGGGGGGATAAAGCGTATAACGCTTCTCTTAACCTTTGTGGCCGCTGTATTTGCCATACTGATCGGCCTCTATATGGCCATTGGAATGAGCAACACGATCAAGCGTATTATCCACGCCTCACAAAAAGCAGCTGATGGAGATTTGACAGTCAATTTTGAATCACGCAGACGGGATGAATTGGGCACCCTGTCAAAAAGTATTCAAACGATGTTATCCCATATGCGCAAGCTCATCGAGAATGCTTCGGACACCGCAGAAACCGTAATTGAATCAGCCAAAATTGTTGCAACTACTTCCCAACAGGTCTCCATCGTATCTCATGAAGTGGCAAAAACAGTGCAGGAGATTGCTGAGGGTGCTTCTGCAC
>JAEYPI010000203.1 GCA_023410885.1 Bacillota bacterium | reverse complement strand
GTTCTTGACTTGCGAATAAACGCAAGTCAAGAACCGTCCCCGACTTGCCAAAAGCACCCCAACGGTCTATTTATGTATGAGTACTTCCTATATTCTCTAGATGGATTTTACAGCTTGTATTCTGTCTGCGAATATTTATCAAAGGCTAGTCTTGGAACATGCTACGCTGTCCCGCACTCAGCTCTATAGGAGAACACATTTTCCCTGACTTCCACATATTCTACCAATAGACTAATGTGTGGAGCGTTCTTATGAAATCACTTAGTATGAATCTATCGGTATTCGAAGCAACTCAAAAATTCCCGGAATTAGTGGGCATCATCGAAGGTTGGGGATTTCCCCAAATTCGAAATAGTCATTTAAGACGTACAATTGGCAGCCAATATACACTGAATGAGGCTATCCGCAAACTAGGCCTTAATAGAAGCAAGGTCATTGAATCGTTGAAAAAAAACGGGTTTGAGATTATTGAAAGATAGAACACCAGCCTTGAACCTTGACGGGGAGTAGCGTATAATCAGCCATAGTCGGTACAAAAGGTGACCGGGAGATGAAGCAAGCTCCCGGCCCACATAAGAATCCCCATGCTATGGAGAATTAAATGCGTGATTTTGAATACTTGATTTGCCCTGTTTGTCAAAAGCCTTTGATTCAAAACGAAAAATGCCTTTTGTGTTCATCAGGTCACAGCTTTGATGTGGCTGGAAAGGGCTATGTTAATTTGCTCCTCAGCCAGGACAAAAATAGCCGGGATCCGGGAGATAACAAGGAAATGGTCCAGGCACGGAAGCGCTTTTTGGATAAGGGCTATTATTCTCCATTGGCTCAGGGCCTCAGTAAGATCTTGATCCAGCGATGCAGCGTTCGTAATAAAGAATGGGTTCTGCTGGATGCGGGATGTGGCGATGGCTACTATACTCATCACCTACAGCGCTCGCTCTCAGAAAACACTATCAATGGTACGGTTTATGGAATGGATATTTCAAAAGAAGCCATTCGCCTGGCAGCGAGTCGGAATAAGGCCATCCAATTCATGGTGGGCTCCCTGTTTAAGATACCCTTTATAGACCATCAAGCAGATTTTTTACTCAATGCCTTTGCTCCTGCCAGCGATCAGGAATTTAGCAGGGTGCTTGAAAAGGATGGTTTTCTTGTTACTGTCATCCCCGGCCGGGAGCACCTCCTGGAGCTCAAGGCTGTGCTTTACGATAAGCCCTATGAAAATGATGAAAAGGAACCTGATCTCCCCTCTTTTAAGAGCGTGGAACAAATCAGAATAAAAGCAAATATCGAGATAAATGCACAGGAGGACTTATCCGACCTTGTGGTAATGACCCCCTATTATTGGAGAACGCCAAAAGAGGGCCTGGAACGCCTTAGCAAATTAAGCAGTCTGAAAACCACTATAGAATTTATAATCGGACTTCATACACTATCCTACAAGTAGCGAAATGGGAAGCAATGAACTGTGATCCTCGTGGCTTCCCATTATGATTATATATATCCACACCTTAATCCTCGCCGTTATTCCTATCTTGTACTTTCTTTATGATAGCAACCACCAACGAAATGAGTAAGCCCGTTGTCGATACAAGCATGAGGATGAATGCGGAATTATCATTGGTATCTTCAATAGAAGGCTGGCCCATTGAATTTCCAAAAAGCGTATAGGCGGCTATCGCAAGAACAACAGCAAACATTACCACTATAATTGTGGTTATTACAGTTTTTCTGTTTTGAGCTTTTGGAGGTGAATAGGCGTTAGTGGCTATTGTTATTACAAGATAGATACCTAAGCAAGCCATGACGATGACCATGATGTTGGTAGGATAATTCAACCAGCGAACCCCCGCCCCGTAAAGAATAGAATCAAGCAATAGCGCATAAGTCATTAGCATGAACATTTGATAGCCTATGCTATTCCGCTTTGCTTTCTGCATTTCGTCCAGACCACTACTATTGATTCTCATTATCTTCATCCTCCCAAAAAAGTTGATCAAGGGTTTTTCCAAGAACCTTACAAATTGCAACACACAGGTTTATTGAGGGATTATAGTCACCTTTTTCAATGGCGTTCATTGTTTGACGGGCGACTCCGACAGCATCCGCAAGGTCTTTTTGCGTCATGTCTTTGGCTGCACGTGCAGCCTTGATCCGCAAATTTTTTCCCATCATTAACACCTCCTATAGAAAGAGTAGCATAATGTGATCGATAGAAAGTCCGCTTGGCCTACCCTTCCTGTATCTTTATCAACAATTAAAATAACAAGCCTCGACCCATAAAATAGAGGTGCATTCCAAAAGGAATGCACCACAAGCCTCGACCCATAAAATAGGGGACTGTTCAATGTGTGAAACAAAGAACCGTCCCCGTTTACTTCTGTAATTCGGTGGGCAAGTCAAGAACCGTCCCCACTTGCTAGGCAAGTCAAGAACCGTCCCCACTTGCTAAAGACTCTCGAGTTCTGCAAGCCACATACGAGCTGATGCGTCGCTGGGCATTCTCCAGTCTCCCCGAGGTGATAGACTCACAGTTCCCACTTTTGGCCCATCGGGCAGACAAGAGCGTTTGAACTGCTGGGAGAAGAACCTCTTATAAAAGACCTCCAGCCATTTCCTTAGCTGCTGGTCGGTGTATACCTCAGCAAAAGCAGTTTTAGCCATAAAAAAGATTTTGGTAGGTCCTGAACCGCATCGCAGCATGTGATAGAGGAAGAAATCATGGACTTCGTAGGGACCCAAAATATCCTCTGTTTTCTGCAAGATCTCTCCGGTAGCGGAGGGCGGCAGAAGCTCCGGACTAATGGGCGTATCCATAATATCATAGAGGATCTTCTGAATGGTTTCGTTGGCCTCATGATCGGCATACCATTGAATGATATAGCGCACCAGTGTTTTGGGGACGCCTGAATTTACGCCATACATGGACATGTGATCTCCATTATAGGTGCACCAGCCCAAGGCCAGTTCCGATAAATCACCAGTTCCCACTACCAGTCCACCCATTTTATTGGCCACATCCATTAAAATCTGTGTCCGCTCCCGGGCCTGAACATTTTCATAGGTCACATCATGGATATTCCTGTCATGGCCAATATCCTCAAAATGCTGTAAGCAGGCTGCTTTAATATCCACTACTTTTAAAGAAGCACCCAGATTTTTAATAAGGCTCACTGCATTGTCATAGGTTCTGTCGGTGGTACCGAAGCCCGGCATGGTTATGGTTTGAACATGGCTTGCAGGAAGACCCAGCCGCTCCATGGCACGGACAGCCACAATAAAGGCAAGGGTTGAGTCAAGACCTCCTGAAATACCAACGACGGCCTTATTAAGCCCTGTATGGCGGATACGTTTTTCAAGGCCCGAGGTCTGAATGGAAAGGATTTCATGACAACGTTCACTACGCATGACATCATTTCCGGGGACAAAGGGATGCTTATCAATGTGACGAAGAGGCAACCCTTCAAATTCGGTATTCCGCGGCTTTTCAAAATGAACACCCCGATAGGTATTGCCACCCTTCCCTCCTCTGAAAGTTCCCATAATCAGGCGGTTAAAAGACAACCTATCCAAATCCACATCGGCTACAACCATCTGATTGTCAAAATAGAAACGGTCTGATTCCTTCAGTACATGACCGTTTTCGGCAATGATGAGATGTCCGCCGTAGACCAAATCGGTGGAGGATTCTCCGCAGTTGGCAGAAGCATAGACATAGCCTGCCACACAGCGTGCCGACTGGTCTTTCACAAGCCCCCTGCGATAATCAGCCTTTCCTACCAGTTCATTACTGGCTGACAAGTTGAAAAGCAGAGATGCTCCGGCTTGAGCCAGGTAGCTGCTTGGCGGTACGGGAACCCAGACATCCTCGCATATTTCAACTCCAAAGGCCAGATTTTCATCCTCTCTGGCTATGAAAAGAAGGTCCTCACCAATGGGTACAGTATCATCTCCAACATTAACTTCGATAATCTCAAGCTGCTCCGCTTCGGTAAACCAGCGAAGCTCATAGAACTCGTTATATCCCGGAAGATTGGTCTTTGGAACAATTCCCAGTACTTTGCCTTTCTGGAGAACTGCGGCGCAATTATACAACCGGCCTTTTATGGACATGGGAAGACCGACGATGACAATTCCAGGATGCTCTTTTGTCGCTTCTGCTACTGTCAGAAGAGCCCTTTTAGCCCCTTCTAACAAGGCATCCTGCCTAAACAGATCACCGCAGGAATAACCTGTTAGACAAAGCTCAGGAAACACTAAAAATTCCACTGACTGTTTTGCGGCAGCCCTAATCAACTCAATTACTTTTTCTGTATTAAAGGAACAGTCGGCTACCCTTAACTCGGGCGAAGCCGCTGCCACTCTCGCAAATCCATATTTCATGGTATCACCAGCC
>JAEYPI010000193.1 GCA_023410885.1 Bacillota bacterium | reverse complement strand
GGACAGAGACAGGGATAGAGATCGTTTTCCTTTTCCGACTATACCGTTTCCCGGATTTCCCCAGCAGTCAGGCCCTCCGGTGGGTCCACCTCCATCGTTCATTCCCCAGCAGCCCATAGGAGCTTTTGCTGTTGATCCGGGGGCAATCGCCCGTTGTCTTTTCCGGTTTACTTTTATTTGGCCCTTCAGGCAAAGGCCCTTCTGGTTTTTCCCTACCTTTGTCGGGCCGAGATCCGTTGCCGGGTTTAGATGGACCGGATTTAGTTGGGTCTTCTTTGGTATGGATTTAAGAGATATTCAGTCCTTCGTTTGTGTGTAAGAGTCAAGGGGACGGTTCTCTGACTCCTCCACTGAGAAAGGAGTCAGAGAACCGTCCCCTTGACTTACTTGAATTACTGACTTATGACAGCAGGGCGCGGTCGTTGGTAAATTCCTCGCCGCTGGCTTTACCAAATCGCTTCAAAAGATCTTCCACAGTCAGTTTTTTCTTTTCCTCGCCTTTTATGTCCAAAATAACATGGCCATCATACATCATAATTAAACGGTTGCCAAGCCGAATGGCATCCCGCATGTTATGGGTGACCATCATGGTTGTCAAACGATGCTCTTTGATCAGCTCATCGGTCAATTGCAGCACTTTCTCGGCCGTTTTGGGATCAAGGGCTGCCGTATGCTCATCCAAAAGCAAGAGCTTTGGTTTTTTCAATGTGGCCATGAGAAGTGTAAGAGCCTGCCTTTGCCCACCTGAAAGTAAGCCAACCTTGGCACCTAATCGATGCTCGAGTCCCAGGTCCAGGTGACTGAGCAAATCTCTATAGAGCTCCCGCTCTTTGGCCTGTATACCCCATTTTAGGGTACGTTTCTGGCCCCGTCGGAACGCAAGGGCTAAATTCTCCTCAATACCCATATTGGAGGCTGTTCCCATCATAGGATCCTGGAAAACGCGCCCCAGCAGTGATGCTCGCCTGTGCTCCGATAATTTTGTCACATCGGTTCCGTCAAGGATGATAGAACCCCGCTCTACAGGATAGACTCCTGCCACACAGTTAAGTAAGGTGGACTTTCCTGCACCATTGCCTCCAATTAAGGTGACAAAATCCCCTTCTTCAAGCTCCACACTGGCATTACGAAGAGCTAATTTCTGATTGATGGTGCCGGGATTAAAAACCTTATAAATTCCTTTTACCTGAAGCATTTATTCACCCTCCCCTATAGAAATTTTGACGGGGTGTAGATAAGTTCTGATGACGGGGAGAGCCAAGGCCACCGCCACGGTAATAGCGGTGAACAGCTTTAAATCACTGGAGGGCATTCCCATTTCCAGCACCAGTGCAATAATGATACGGTAAGTAATGGCGCCAAGCACTAGGGAGAACAAACGCCCCATAAAATGCTTCCTGCCGAATAGAACCTCACCAATGATGACCGATGCCAAACCAATGACAATGGAGCCCGTTCCCATTTGAACATCAGCAAAGGTTTGGCTTTGGGCAATTAATGCGCCACTAACGGCAACCAGACCATTGCTGATAACGAGGCCGAGTATTTTCATGGTATTGGTATTAATACCCTGTGCCCGCACCATGTTGGGGTTATTGCCGGTTGCTCTGATGGCACAACCAATTTCAGTTCCAAAAAACCAATACAGAATTGCCACTAAGGCTAAAATGAAAAGGGCTCCCAAAACAATAACAGCAGTATTCCGACTTAGGCCCAGGTTTTCGAACCCAGTATATACCGTTTCCATACGCAGTAGCGATAGATTGGCCTTGCCAAGAATGCGTAGGTTAATGGAGTATAAGGCAATCATGGTCAGAATTCCGGAAAGCAAGGCCGGTATCCTGAGCTTCGTATGTAAAAGCCCGGTCACGAGCCCTGCCGCCATTCCGCCTAAAATTGCCAGGCCTGTTGCAGCATACGGATTGATTCCGATAGTCATAGCCTTAGCTGCAATAGCGGCACCCATAGCGATGCTGCCCTCCACTGTCAAATCCGCAATATCTAAAACACGATAGGTGATGTAAACACCGATAGTCATAACTGCCCATAATAGACCCAGTGAAACTGCACCTGATAGAACCTGCAACATGTTCATCATCCATTTCTATTTTTAAAAGTAATTAATTGATTATGTATTTTAGTCCAGTTCAAGCCTGTATCACTTGCTTGTTTTAACATACTGCTGAAGGTCCGCAGGTATCTTCAGCCCTATTTCTTCTGCTACTGTGCCATTGATGGCAAAATCAAAGCCGGTAGCCGATTCAATTGGCATCGTCTCAGGCTTTGCTTGACCCTTTAAGACTTTAACAGCCATTAAGCCTGTCTGATAACCTAAATCATAGTAATTGATACCTAGGGTAGCCAATCCGCCGTTATCGACCATGCCCGACTCTCCACAGATAACAGGTGTCTTGGATTGAGAGGTAACACCATGCACAACAGGGATGGCTGTTGCCAGGGTATTGTCAGTGGGAAGATAGATGGCGTCACATTGGCCCACAATGGATTGGGTGGCCTGTTGGACATCGTTGGAATTGGTAACCGTGACCTCCACATACTTAAGACCACGCTTTTCTATGGCTTCCTTAGCCAAAGCAGCTTGAAGAATGGAGTTATCCTCACTGGAAGTGTAAATCACACCAACAGTTTTGGCGTCAGGTACCAATTTGATAAGCAGATCAATTTGCTCCTTGATGGGGTTCATGTCTGTGGTGCCACTGACATTACCACCGGGAGCTTCGTTGGAATTGACCAATTTAGCCGAAACGAAATCAGTAATAGCTGTTGCCAGAATGGGGATTTTTGTGGTTTTCCCCGCGATGGACTGAGCTGCCGGGGTTGCGATAGCCAAAACTAAATTGACTTTTTTGCTGACAAAGCGATCGCTGATGGTGGACAAATTAGAGGGATCACCCTGTGCATTCTGCACATCGATCTCCAAATTCTCCCCCTCAACATAACCGTTATCTGCAAGTGCTTTGATGAATCCTTCCCGAGAGGCATCCAGAGCAGCGTGCTCCATATATTGAATGATGCCTATGGTTTGTTTTTTGGAATTGCCTGAACAGCCTACCAAGCCTACAAGACAGACAAGAGCCAACAGAAGTGCCAGTAATTTACCAGTTCTTTTCATAACCATTCCTCCATACTACATTTATTCAATTAAACCCTTACAGGTTGAATTGTCTGCTAAACCAATGACCCCGTTAAACCACCTCAAGAACAGCCTTGAGATTCTACTTAGATTTTGTATTATTTTATGCCAGAAAACCTTAGAATGTCAATCATCATTTTGTGGGTAGTAGAGGAATGGTTCACGAGAACTGTCCCCTTACAGGGACAGGGACACAGGGGGACGGTTCCCTTGTGCTGTGGGGTGCAACACAGGAGAACCGTCCCCTTGTGCTTTCTGAAATGTCAATAAAAAGTTGAACTTATTTTTAAGTCCGTCGTCTAAAGAAATGAATACAAAAAATATATGTCATTCGGAGGAACATCATGAAGAAACTTTTATCTACTTTGCTTATTGGCACCATGGTGCTTGGTCTTTTGGCGGGATGTCAAAAAACAGAGCAGGTAACACCGCAAGAACCGGAAAACAGTATAACTGCACCACAGGATGATAAAGAAACGCCTTCTTCTGAAGCAGGTGAAGCAGTGGATAATTCTACCGTTCAATCAGAATCCCCAAGCAGCTCCCCAAGCAGTACACCAAACACGGAAACGCCTGCCGCCCCTCAGGCGAGCACAGAACCCTCCACTAAGCCAAATCCACCAAGCAATACACCCAAGCCCAGCGGAAATTCGGCCACTCCTTCCCCCGCACCCGATAAACCAACCTCACCCGCTCCGGAGAACAGCACTTCACCGAATACCGAAAAGCCCTCAGAGCCGTCTTCTTCAAAGCTATCCGGTGCCTTGGGGGACATTGCTAAGGAAATCTATGCCCTGATTCCGGAAGACGAACAAGTGAGAACCTTTGACACGGCTTTCACCAATGATAATGCCGATAATAAGTCCTACTATCTGGGAACTGCCGATATTACCATCACAGAAGGTCTGGCAAGTGAGCCCATGATTAATGCCATTGCACACTCTCTTGTTTTGGTGCGTGTTCCGGAAAATACAGATATTAAAGAGGCCATGGAAGCTATCAAGAAGAATGTTAATCCACGCAAATGGATTTGTGTAGGTGTTGAAGATGAAAATGTGAGAGTTCTCAATCACAATAACCTAATCATACTGATTATGAACAATAACTCACAGGCCTATGTGGATGCCTTTATCACTCTGATAGGCCAATAATCCTACGGTTGGCCTGAAAGAACTACCGACTGCGCCTACGGCCCCGACCCATTTATAGGGTGCGCTTGCGCACCACAAATCCCGTACTATTGTTTAAGCCACGGGGATTACTTAACCCGTGGCTTTTATTGTGACCTGGGGGTAAATCATGCTATTTTCCAGTATTAGCTTTTTATATTTTTTTCTGCCCATATTTTTGCTTGTTACCTTTATATTGCCCCGTCAATATCGCAATGGCTTTTTGCTCTTTTCCAGTCTGCTCTTTTACTTTATAGGCGAGCCAAAATACATTGTGCTTTTATTAATTTCATCCATTATCGATTTTTCGGCAGGACTTTGGATTGAAAAGCACAGGGGAAAATCCTCTGCAAAAGCCGGGCTTATTGTTTCCATTTGTGCGAATCTATCCCTGCTTTTTTTCTTTAAGTATGCGGATCTGTTTATATCAACCCTCAACACGGTTTTTAAGGCTCAAATTCCCCTTTTAAATATCCCATTGCCGTTGGGTATAAGCTTTTATACCTTCCAGACCATGAGCTATACCCTTGATGTCTATCGTGATAATGTAAAGGCACAAAAGAACCCTTTGATCTTTGCTAACTATGTCTCCATGTTTCCCCAGCTCGTTGCCGGACCTATCGTAAGGTACACAACGGTTGCTCATGAGCTTTCAAATCGTATTTACTCATGGGATAATCTCATTTATGGCACACGGAGATTCGTATTTGGCCTTGCAAAAAAGGTTCTAATCGCCAATCAATTGGGCGAGCTGGTTTCAGCTCTCACCGAATTAGCACAGCCCTCCTCATTGTCCTATTGGGTTGCAATTCTTGCGTTCTCCATGCAAATTTACTTTGACTTTTCAGGCTATTCGGATATGGCCATTGGAATGGGCCGTATGATTGGTTTTCATTTTTTAGAGAACTTCAACTATCCCTTTATTGCAAAAAGTATATCGGAATTTTGGCGACGATGGCATATTTCCATGACCACTTGGTTTCGTGAATACGTCTATATTCCGTTAGGGGGAAACCGTGTCTGCAAAGGGAGATGGCTGTTCAACATCTTTGCCGTATGGTTTTGTACTGGTCTTTGGCACGGGGCCAGCTGGAATTTTGTCCTGTGGGGATTATTTTTCGCCCTTTTTATGATATTGGAAAAGCTATTCCTTGCTAAACGCCTTGAAAAAGCACCGGCCTTTATAGCTCATTTGTATGTACTTCTCATTGTAACCTTTAGCTTTGTCATCTTTTATAATGAAAGCCTTCCCGAGATGACCGAATGGCTTGCCGGAATGGTGGGTTACGGGACAATACCCTTTTTCAATACCGAAGCCCTATATGCAATTAAGAGCTACGGCCTAATACTGATTATAGCCGTTGTAGGTGCGACGCCTCTACCAAAGCAATTAGCAGAGAAGCTGCTGAAAAACGAAAAGCCCCTTGCCATCGCCGAACTCTTCACCTGCGTGGGACTTCTGCTTTTATCTACAGCGTATCTTGTGGATTCGTCCTTTAATCCGTTTCTCTACTTTAGATTCTAAGGAGGTGTTAAGGTGAGAAAAGCAACCTTTTTATCCTTTATTGTACTCTTAATCGCTGGTATGCTCTTAACCGCGTTTTTACCGAAACAAACAGTTTCAGCTGTTGAAAGAAGAACCCTTGCCAAAATGCCCATACTGACCCTTGAGCATGTGATGGATGGCAGCTATTTCTCCAAGCTGGAAAGCTACCTGACAGACCATTTTAATTTTCGTGACACCTTTCGGAAAGCAAAGGCCTACGCCAATGGTTTTGTTTTTCACAAAAGCGATGATCACGGAATCTATGTTTATGAGAACTCCGCCATTAAAATGGAGTACCCTCAAAGCGACCGTCAAATAAATGGCTTTATTGATAAAATCAATACACTCATTGAAGGCTATTTTACCAACCAATCGGTCTATTTTTCTGTGATACCCGATAAGAATTATTTTGCTGCCGAAAAGACCGGCCATCTTAGTCTGGATTATTCAGGATTACTGAATACTTTAACCGACAGGCTTCAGGCGAGTTATATTGATATCTTCCCCTATTTGTCTCTGGATCAGTATTATGCAACAGACACCCATTGGAAGCAGGAGAGACTTCTTGAGACCGCGGTTGCACTGGCTTCCGGTATGGGGAATACCTACCCCTACAATTTTTCTACATGGAAGGTCAATGAATATAAGAACTTCTATGGTGTATACTTCAGCCGAGCAGTGCCACCTCTTCCCGCCGATACATTGAAATGGCTTTCTAGCGAGGTTACCGACTCAGTTGTAGTCATTGATTACAACAATGGCATTGGCAAAGAAAAAACGGTTTACACCACTGAAAAGCTTGGCAGTATGGATAGCTATGAGGTGTTCCTTTCGGGAGCAACCCCCTTATGTACCATCAACAACACCCTCAACCCCGATGGGCCCAAGCTGCTCATTTTCAGGGATTCCTTCGCCAGTTCAATCGCACCGTTGATGCTTGAAGGCTACTCACAAATAACCCTCGTCGATACACGATATATGATCCCTGATTTTCTACCCGAATTTGTTGCGCTAGAGGAATACGACAGCGTTTTGTTTTTGTATAGTACATCGTTGATCAATCAGAGCGATGTATTAAAATAAGATGCAAGGGGTGCAAGGGGACGGTTCACGAGAACCATTTTTTAGTGAATGGTTCACGAGAACCGTCCCCTTGCACCCGCCTTGCACCCCCGCCTTGCACCCGATTTTTGGCTCTTGCTTTTGACAAAAGCCCATGCTATAATCGGTTCGTAAAAAAGGCGAATAATGTCGAATATTAAACCATATTAATCCACAAATAGGGTGTGGAAGTCTCTACGTGGCAACCGTAAATTGCCTACGCTATGGTGTTCTTTTTGTTTTGTTAATTTTTGCGATGCAGAGCTTAACGTTTTTTAAGCGCTGAATCACAATGATTAACAGACTGTTTATTGTTTATTGAAATAGACAGGGAACACTGCGTGTCCCTGTCTATTTTTTTGTTTAAGAAACGGAGGAGTAAGAATTGAGAGCAGCAGAACATGTAAACAGAAGCCGGCTTATCGCCGCAGCAATGGAAAAAACCCCTTGTGACCTGACAGTGGAAAATGTACAGTTCGTCAATATCATTACGGGTGAGATTTATCCGGCCAGTGTTGACGTGCTGGATGGCATGGTTGTTCGTGTGCGCGAGCAAGGCGAGGAATCCACTCAGGTAAGTATACAGGTTTATGACGGTAAGGGGGCCTTTTTGATTCCCGGTTTTATCGATACCCATGTCCATGTTGAAAGCACCATGATGATTCCCGAGAACTTTGCACGGGCCATATTGCCATGGGGAACTACAACAGTCATGACCGATCCCCATGAAATTGGCAATGTCATGGGCATCAAAGGCGTTGAATTCATGATTGAGAATTCTAAGCATACACCGCTTCGCCAGTATATTCTGGCTCCCTCCTGCGTGCCTTCCGTCCCTGCCCTTGAAGGTGCGGGAGCAAGCTTCGGAGCAGCAGAAATTGCTAAGCTGCTCGATACCCCCGGTGTCATCGGCATAGCGGAGATCATGGACTATGTCAATGTCATTAACGATGAGGAACGTATGCACAGTATATTGGCCGAGGGCTGGAAACGTGATGTATTCTTACAGGGCCATGCACCCGGGCTTAGGGGTAAAGAGCTTCAGGCCTATCTCTCGGCAGGTCCTATCAGCGACCACGAATGTCGTACAGCAGAAGAATGTGCGAAGAAGCTGCGCTCCGGCATGCATGTGAATTTAAAGTCCAGCTCCCTTTCCGACAACCTTACAGATACGCTCAAGGGACTGGCCGGAATGAAATTTACTGATTTCGTTTCCCTTTGCACCGATGACGTGCACGCCAAGGATATTCTGGAAACCGGGCATATGAACAGGGTTGTACGAAAGGCCATTCAATTTGGTATCGATCCCGTTGATGCCATACGTTTTGCCACACTTAATGCCGCACGTGAGTATGGCCTGGCCGATCTGGGCGCCATTGCTCCGGGTTTCGTGGCAGATATGCAGCTGGTGGCTCAACTTGATGGAGAGAGGCCTGTCGCAGTATTTGCTTCCGGTCGTCTGGTAGCTGAAAACGGCTCCTATATCCCTTGCGCAAAAGATGAGCAAAAGGCTTTATCCTTCCCCAATACTATGAATATGGGACAGATCGCTACTGCCGAGGATTTCATGCTCAAGGCTCCGGAAGGTTCCGGAAACAGCGTAGAAACAAATGTCATCGTGAGCAAATACAATGGTGGGCCGTTTAATAAAGGCATTTGGGAAACCTTGCCGGTTCGCAACGGTAATGTGGACATCAGCCATGATCCTGAACTGGCATTTGTTGCGGTATGTAATCGCTATGGCAGCGGTGACAAAACCATAACTGCGATACGCAATTTTGGACTCACCCGGGGTGCCGTTGCCTCTACCATCTCCCACGATTCTCACAATTTCTGCGTCATCTACAAGGATCCCAAGGACGCCTTTATCGCCGCAGAGGAGCTTCGCCGTACGGGAGGAGGTATCACGGTTGTGGATAATGGTCGCGTTCTTGCAACACTTGCACTACCTGTGGCAGGGCTTATGTCCACATTGCCTGTGCAACAGCTGGCGCCTCAGGTAGATGCAGCAGAACAAGCAATTCGTGAAGTATGCAAGGGTCAAAACACCTTCAGCAAAATTGCTCCCCTGGCATTGGTTGTGCTCCCAGGAACGTTGATTTCTGATAAGGGAATTGTTGACGGGCCTTCCCTAACCATCCTTCCGGTATTCAACTAAGAAAACAGCTTGTATAACTTAGGTTTCCTATATTGATCTCAATTTTATTAAATACAGGAGTAAACTGACATGCTGAAAAACTATTTTGAACTTGAGAAAAGAGGGACAAATGTAAAAACCGAAGTGCTTGCCGGTATTACTACATTTGCTACCATGGCGTACATTCTGATTGTTCAGTCCAACATGATGAAGGATGCCGGAATGAATCCTAATGGTGTATTGATTGCAACTGCACTGATGTCCGGTATCTTTACACTTATGTCCGCCTTCTACGCAAAAGTCCCCTTTGCACTGGCCCCCGGAATGGGCTCCAATGCCATTATGGCCTATTCGATCGTCGCAACCGGCCAGGCTACATGGCAGGTTGGCCTAGGTTTCTTTGTTGTCTCCGGTGCTATTCTAGTTCTGTTGACCCTTTTCAAAGTCCGTGAGGACATGGTTCGCGTAATGCCTAAGAATCTGAAAGTAGGTATTGGTGCTGCTGTGGGCATCTTTCTGGCAAGATTGGCCATTGTAAACGGTGGATATGTCCTTGAAGACTTTTCAGCCCTCGGCGATATGTCCGACCCCAGTATTCAATTAGCCTTAATCGGTCTTGCCATCACCGTTACCCTCAATTATATCCGCGTGGAAATTAAGGGCAAGCAGTACCAGATTCGTGGCGCAATGCTCATTTCCATCTTACTCACAACTCTTATTGGTGTATTAATGGGTGTGGTAAAAATGCCTTCCTCTTTGATCAGCTTTGATCTCAGTGCCCTAGGAGAGGTGGCTTTCAAAGCCGATGTTGTCGGTGTCTTTACCATTGCCAATATGCCCGTTTTAATATTCTTCCTGTTTAGTGATTTCTTCTCCACCATGGGGACAAGCCTTGGACTTGCCAGCAAGGCCCAAATGCTTGATGAAGACGGTAACTTTCCCAGTATCAGCCGTGTGTTCCTGACAGATGCTGTCGGAACTTCTATCGGCGGACTTTTTGGTATTACCAATGTTCAAACCTTTGTTGAATCCGCTTCCGGTATTGAAGCCGGCGGACGCACAGGTCTTACGTCAGTTGCAACAGGTATTATGTTCCTCCTAGCCATGTTCTTCTCCCCGCTGTTCCTGATGATACCCAGCGCAGCAACAGCTCCTGTGTTGATTTTAATCGGCGCATCCATGCTTCAGGGTCTGAAGGATGTCGACTTTACAACAGCCGAATGGACTCCCCTTGCTCTTATGCTGCTCACAACCGCCTTTACAGGGGATTTCGTCCTAGGTGTTGCCCTCGGTGTCATTGTCAATGTATTGATTCAGCTTGTTCAGTATGTCTTCACCAAGAACCGCAACAAGATCCCTTCCATAGGAACCTTTATCATGGCAGCCGTCATGTCCATCAAGTTCTTCATCTAAGTGGTGCAAGGGGACGGTTATCGTGAACCATTGAAAA
>JAEYPI010000172.1 GCA_023410885.1 Bacillota bacterium | reverse complement strand
GTACACAGCTCCTCGGCAAAAAGCACCTCCATTACCCGGATGTAATGGATACTTTTTACCTTTCCCTCTTCAATAAGTCCGTCAAATTCTTCCTTGGTCAAAACCGGAGAAACAGCCTTAACGGTCTTCTCATTAATACGCTGCTCAAAAACCTCACGAATCTCTACACAGCCTGCTTTAACAAGCTCCTGAAGATCTTTGTGGTTATTTTCATCAAGAATAAGCTCCTGTTCGGACATCCCCAACGAGCTGGCCTGAATTTTTATAAATAAAGCCTCCTGCTTATCGCTTAAGGCTTTTTGTGCGTTGGATGCTACAGCATGATACCATTTTTGACGTATAAGATTAACGCCGGCAGGGATCATAATACGAATGGCATCGCCCCAGGTACAAAAATAGCGAGTTTTCATCCATTCGGCCATTTTAATCAACTCAGAGGATAAGAGGGGCTCCTGGTCCACAATTTGTGTGATTTCTTTTAGCTTGTTACCGGACTCTCCCTCCCAGAGTCTGATTATCCATGCAGATTTCAGTTGATTTCCCCGTCCAAAAGGAACCAAGACTCGCATCCCAGGCATGGCTTTTTCACTATCCTCCCGGGACAGCTTATAGTCATATAGCTTGTCAAAGCCTCTTATGGCGTCAGAAAGAGCAACTGCCGCAAGGCGCATTTTGTATTCCCCCATCTTAATAAAAAATTAAAATCATGTCCTGATTCCTATAGTACCTTGTCCCGGGCGTTTAGTCAAAAAGGGATCTGCAATTAACTGCAAATCCCTTTACCTTTAATAACTTTATAGCTTTATTTAGCAGGAGTATTCCTTGTTAACATATTCGGGAATACCACTAATATCCCCACTTACTGAAAATATAAATTTCGTTTCAAATCTTTCCGAGATCTTTTTAACCTTGTCAAAAAAGTCGGGGTATTGCTCCTGTTTAGCCTCGTACTTTGCAAGGCCGTCCACAAAGATTGCCTTTATATCATAATCCTGGGCAATAAGTCCGCAAATAAAGGCGAACAGCTGGTCTAATGTAGAAACTGGAAAGTCAGAGATGTTTACATACCTAATTTCATGCTTAAGGTCAGTTATTAGTGAATTGTCTCGATTGATGAACACCACATCTCCCATGCAATCACCAAGTAATGTATTGGCGCTGCTAATGAGGTATTTTGTCTTTCCTATACCCTTGTTTCCATAAATAACCTTTATCATGGGTATCGCTCTCCCTTCTCATTCCTTCTTATTGTTGTTCTCTTTGACAACCTCCATCTTGGAAACAGAGATCTCATAGGCTATCCGTTCCTCTACTTCGTCCTCTGAAAGCTTTTTCTGGTAGACACGACTTTGAATACGTCCCCATACCCGAATATTATCACCAATTTCAAAGGTTCCTGCAAACCTGGCATTTCTCCCCCATGCAATGCAAGGGATATAGTCGGATTTGTTATAGGCTCGGTTGACGGCTAGCAGAATATCCGCGATCTCTCGACCAAACGGCGTTGTCCTGTACATGGGCTTTCTACAAACATAACCATTGAGACAGATCTGGTTAGGATTCTTGTGCGTCACCTCCTCCTGGAATATCTCAATTTCTCGCGCAAAAACAGTAAGCATCAGCTTATGCCCACTGTTGCTGTTAAAATTATTATAAGAGCGGAACTGACCTTCTACCGATAGATAGAGTGTATCCACAATATTTTCAGGGCGCACCAGCCGTTCAGAAAACATAATCGGTATATTGTCATAGGTATCACTTAGTCGAGGTACCTGGATGTAGACTATGTAAAACCCTTCCCCATATACTTCGTGGCTGAATTCAGGATTAGAGACCACTTTTCCAGCGAGACTTGCACTATTGTTATCTAAAGATGTATTTCCTGACATCTGATACCCCAACTCCTCTCAAAGTCTTTGGTATTTATCGAACATGCTGCCTGATAATTAATATTCGGCACACTGCTCGTTTAGAAGCAATCTTTCATCAATATCCTTCAGCCTAAGTAAGACTTTACTTATAGGGTTAGTTCTATAAATCGAGTATATAATTTGGAACACCAATGAAAATGTTCCGGTATATTCAGATAAAACAATATTAAGTCTCTAATTGAATCATAATATATATTTCACCAAAATCATAGAGCCTTAAACATGTTTTTGCTAAATAAATGCATACAAAAATGCTTTGATTTCTTTCATTTGGTCTTTTTTCATTTTTCTCTCATTTGCCGTCCATCATAACGAATTTTATAATTTTCCTTTAAAAGTAAATCAGATACTATAACACACTCATACCCGTTTTTAGTCAGGTTATCCAAAATAGAAGGCAAAATATCTTCTGTATACAACGTATCATTATGAAAAAGAATAATCGATCCTGTCTGAACTCTTTGGGTTACGCGCTTATAGATATCATCAGCCGACAAGCTCTTTTTCCAGTCCAAGGAATCCACGTCCCACTGAATCGTTTGATAACCCTGCTTTTTGGCAACCTTCACCGTGGCTGAATTGTATTCCCCATAAGGCGGACGAAATAAGGTAACCTTGACTCCTGATATTTTTTCAATGACCTCAGTACAACGCTGTATTTCCTCTTGGATTTTAGCCTCTGGGATTTGGGACATATGTGCGTGTGAATAGCCGTGATTGGCAACCTCATGGCCTCGCTCAACCATGAGCCTCACCATGCTCGGGTTTTTTTCAGCCCATAGACCCACTAAAAAGAAGGTTGCTTTGGCTTTGTACTTGTCTAGAGCATCTAGGATATTAGGAATATCATCGGCCTCCCATGCACAGTCAAAGGTTATGGCACACTTTTTTCCCTCACAATCAACTGAGTAGATGGGAATATCTTCGCGATAATGGCCTGAAGCCTGTGCCAGATAGTTTTGTGTTAATAATGCATTGATGACGATAAAAATAATGATGACCACCAGAAGCAGCAGCAGAGGAACATAGTCCTTCTTGCGGATAAAAAAAACCTTCATGATGCACTTCCGCCCAGAACATGTTTCTATTATGCATTCTATGGGTTGGTTACATCACTTATGCCAGCAGCTGCTTCGTATCTGTTGTTTCGTTATTTAAAAGAACTTAGATAATACTTCCCTCAACTTTTTTTATTTGCTTTTTCCACCCTTCGATGGCCTGTATTCTGATTTCGTGTTGATCTACCTTTGTTGAAATGTCGCTAACTATATTTTTTATATCATTCAGCTCTTCAGACATTTGCTTATAACCATTAAATAGAGCCTCCAGTTTTTTGCCATGCTCAACCTCTAAGCGTATAATATCTGACTTATCCGCTTTTTGATCAAGTTTAGCTTCAATTTGATCAAGTTTGCCCTCCACTTGTTTCATTTTTGTTGTGAAATCTGAATCCATTTGGGTCAACAAATCAAAAGTCTTATCTTCCATTTTTTCTGACCTTCATACATAAAATCTTATCATGTACAACGCATCATTTCTAGATTAACGAAATGATATAAAGTATAAAGTTTATATCTTACTTAAGTCTTCTAGGTCAAGGTTTTATTTTTGTATCTACTCTTATGCCATTAGTCTGTATTGGCCCGTCAGGCTCTTTTTAATCAGCCCTCTCAGCTCCAGGTCCAAGAGAAGTCCAAATAATTCCTTAAGTGGAATACTGGTTTTAACCGAGAGCTCCTCATCGTAAAGATCCTCAATTTTTAAGGCGCATATAATTTTCTTTCCATCAGCATTTAAACCATCGGTTTTATTTCTCTTCTTACTTTTCTTTCCTTTATCCAGGGGCGATAACCCAAACTGAAGCTCTTCTATTATGTCCTCCACATTAAGGACCATTTTTGCGCCATCCTTGATCAGACGATTAGTACCCATACTATTATAGTTTGTGATATTTCCGGGAATGGCAAAAACCTCTCTCCCCTGATCCAATGCACAATGAGCAGTGATAAGAGAACCACTTTTCAACCCGGCCTCCACCACCAGAGTACCCAGGGACATACCGCTTATGATGCGATTGCGATTGGGAAAATGAAAAGTGGCTGGAGGTGTACCCGGAGGATACTCTGAAATCACGGCTCCTGATTGAATGATGCGCTCCATAAGTGATTTGTTTTCTGGAGGATAAGGCGTGTCTACGCTGCAGCCCAAAACGGCTACGGTTTCACCTTGAACATTGAGCGCTCCGCAATGGGCAGCCGTATCAATGCCTCTAGCCATGCCACTGACCACTAGGATGCCTGATAATGCTAATTCGCTTGCTATTTTAACAGCGTTTTCAATACCGTAGCCTGAGGCTCTACGGGAGCCTACAACCGCAATGGCATTGGTTTTTGGAATATTCCCTCTTACATAGAGTATCAAGGGTGGATCATGGATATACTTAAGCATCTCGGGATAGTCTTCATGAGAAAGTGTTAATAGATGAATATCCTGACATTTACATTGCTCAATGATGCGACGAACTCCCTGCTTCATGGCGTCGCTGTGATAAGCCTCATAGGCTTGGGGTGTAAAACCTGCTCGCAAAAGGGGTGCCATATTGGCCCCATAGACCTCTGAGGCCCCACCCAGCAAAGTAACTATCTCTAATTTTACCCGATTGCTCAAGCCTTCCAAGGTGCTTAAATACAACCAATGCTCCAATTCGTTTTTCATTTTTTCCTCCAAAGCTTAAACCCTGACTGTTCTGTCCAGCGCTCGGTACTGAATGGCCTCCGCCACATGTCCTGCCCGAATTATCTCCTCTTCCTCCAGATCTGCAATGGTTCGTGCCACTTTGAGGATACGGTCATGGGCGCGAGCACTCAAATTCAGCTTATCGAAGGCTGATCTCAGAATCCTTTTCCCTTCCTCGTCAAGCCGGCAAAACTCGCGTATCATAGAACCCTTTAAATGGGCATTACAGTAGATACCGTACCGTTTATAACGCTCCTGCTGGAGCTTTCGGGTGCGATTTACACGACTTTTTATGGTCTCCGATCTTTCCTCGGGTTTAGCATTCTCTATTTCAATGTATTTCAAGGTAGGCACTTGGATATGAATGTCGATGCGATCCATGAGTGGGCCCGAGAGACGTGAAAGATAATTTTCTGCATCACGAAAGGAACAGGTACAGTTTTTGGTGGGATCGCCATAATAACCGCACTTGCATGGATTTGCAGCCGCTATCAGCATGAACCTGCAAGGGTATGTAACTGAGGCATTGATCCTCGAAATATTGGCCTGCCCATCTTCCAGAGGCTGTCTTAAAACATCCAAGGTCATTCTGGGGAACTCGGGTATTTCGTCAAGAAAGAGAACCCCATGATGGGCCAGGCTAGCTTCTCCGGGCCTTGGCTGCCTTCCTCCGCCAACCAAGCTTACGGCGCTTACCGTATGGTGGGGCGAGCGGAATGGCCGTTCTTGAATAAGGGGGCTATTTTGAGCCAGCATCCCTGCAACACTATAAATTTTAGTTACCTCAAGGGACTCCTCAAAAGTCAAATCCGGAAGAATGGAAGGAAGTCTGCGTGCCAACATGGTTTTTCCAGATCCGGGACTACCAATCATGATGAGGTTATGCCCCCCACAGGCCGCAATCTCCAAAGCTCTTTTTGCATTTTTTTGCCCTTTGACATCGGAAAAATCGTCCTGACTCAAATTCATAGAGGGCACTGGAAATTCCTCAAAGCATTCATATTTTAGAGGATGGGTTCCATTGAAATGGTCAACGGCTTGTTGTAATGTACTGACCGGATATATTTCCAATTCTTTTACCACGGACACTTCCCGACAATTTACCGTTGGAACCATAAGCTTGTTAAGTCCCAATTCTCTTGCTGCTATGGCCTTGCACAACATACCCGAAACCGGGCGTACACTTCCATCAAGTGCCAGTTCGCCTGCAAGCATGTACCCTTCAATGGCGTTTGATCTAATGACCCCGGACGATACAAGTATACCCAGCGCCAGAGGAAGATCAAAGCCGGAGCCCTCCTTACGGGTGTCAGCCGGCGCCAAATTAACAGTAATACGTTTAATCGGAAACTCGTAGCCTGAATTCTTAACGGCCGCTCTTACCCGTTCTCTGGCTTCTTTTACGGAGGTATCGGCCAGTCCTACTATATCAAAGGATGGAATGCCGTTGGAGATATCGGTCTCCACCTGAATGGGATAACCGACCAAACCTGTGAGCCCACAGGTGGACACTCTGCTGAACATAAAAAACCTCCAAACAGGGGATATTCCTAAGGGAATATCCCACATGACTCGACCCGTTAACAGAGGATATTCCTAAGGGAATATCCCACAAGACTCGACCCGTTAACAGGGGATATTCCTAAGGGAATATCCCACAAGACTCGATCCGTTAACAGAGGATATTCCTAAGGGAATATCCCACATGACTCGACCCGTTAACAGGGGATATTCCTAAGGGAATATCCCACAAGACTCCCCGCGAATAAGAACATCTGTTTGGAGAACATTCTAACATAACTTACATAATATTACAAGTTTAATTCATATTGTTTATGTTGTTATAATAAACTAATTGAAAAATCAATAAACAGGATGCTAAAGATTTTATGTAATGCGGTATTTATGGGCAAGAAGCATGGCGTACTCCCCTGCCGGGGCAAAACCCAGCCTTTGATAAACCCGTCCTGCCTCTTCGTTACTATAAAAAAGATTCGGTATTTTCTTTTCCTCTAAAAGGTTATGACAAATACAGGATACCACCAAGGAAGCCAGGCCTTGTTTTCGATATTCGTGGCGCGTCACAACACCGCCTATTGTGGCATATCGTGACGACTCAATCGTCGTATAGGCCTGGGAGACAATAACCCCGTCCCGTTTAAGTACAAAATAACGACAAATGCCAAGCTCCATTCGTCTGCGGATACCTTTTTCTATTTCCAAACGTGAATGATAAAACCTTGAAAATTCAGGAATGCTGTATATTAAAGCAGCCAGCTCCTGGCAATCAGACAACTCAGCCTTTTGAACCTCAGTGCAAGGCACCAGCA
>JAEYPI010000166.1 GCA_023410885.1 Bacillota bacterium | reverse complement strand
TCCTGAAGATCCAACGGTATGGACGGAGAAAGTAGACTAAGTTGGAGAGACAAAATTAGAACTTTATAAGGAATCAACGACCGAAAGGCTGGTTTTCGAGGATTAAAAAAGGAGAGCTATTGCTCTCCTTATAATTTACGGATCAAGTTTTGTAGTGTGTGCCCTTAGGCCCACGCCTTCATTACCAACGATTACCGCCACCGAAGCCGCCTCTGTTGCCGCCTCTGTTATTGTTCCTCTCCTGCTTCTTAGCTCTTCTGCAGTCAGGACATCTTTGGGGTTCATTCTCAAATCCCTTTTCCTTGTAGAAAGCTTGCTCGCCCTCTGTGAAAACGAACTCTGAGTTGCAATCCTTGCAGCTTAAAACTTTATCTGCCATTAATTCTATACCTCCTTAAAATATTTGGATCAGGTCTTCTTTACTTCTCACTCCAAATAATTAAAGAGAGTTGATTTCAAAAAGATTGAATCCATCCGTATAGAATGACTTACCGATTTAGTATACCACTATATGCACAATATTACAAGCAAGAGATTTAGTTTTTTTAAAACTTTTACATACAATTTTACATTTTTACATGCATTATCATCCTGTTTTATTCAGCCTAATTGATCGATGACCTTTTGGAATACAGTCGCTATGGGCAACTCACTCATGGCTTCGCGGATAAAAAACTGATACTGCCCAGATTGACAATATTTTTCCACCCCTTTATCAGCAAGGGATGAGTACGCTATTATAACAGGTTTTAAGCACCATTTACGATGGGTAAAAACATGGTTTACCGGTTCTAAGGTTTTAATATCCCCTGTTTCCCAATGCTTAAGTAAATCTTCTAAAATCTTTGGGAAAGTTTTCTCCTCCAGGAGCGGAAATCCCCAAAGGTTAGCTAAAAGTCCCTCTGCGGGTCTCTTTTCCAGGAGGTAGGCCCCCTCCTTTTGAAGAATAAGAGCAACATAGGTTTCTTCAAGAGGCTTTGGTTTCTTGCTTTTTACCGGATACGCTTCCGGGTTACCTTGTACATAGGCCTTGCATAGATGTATTAAAGGGCAAATATCACATTTTGGACTCTTAGGTGTACAGATTAAGGCCCCAAGCTCCATCATGGCCTGATTAAAGATGCGGGGCTCTCCCCCCATGAGCGACATGACTTGCTTTTCAAAGACATTTCTCGCTTTAGGCTTACTGATATCCTCGTCAAGAGCAAACTGTCGGGATAAAATACGCATGACATTCCCATCAACCGCCGGAACGGGAAGATTAAAGGCAATACTCATGATAGCACCAGCCGTATAAGCGCCTATACCGGGAATATTCAGGCTCTCCTCCATTGTTCCGGGGAAGCTGCCGTTAAGCTCCTCAATAATCTTCTTTGCACCCTTATGGAGGTTTTCAGCCCGGCGATAATAGCCAAGCCCCCTCCATAAAAAGAAAACCTCCTCCAGACTGGCTTCCGCCAATGTCTTCAGTGTGGGAAATCGCTCTATAAAACGTTCATAATAGGGAATAACAGTATCCACCTGAGTCTGCTGAAGCATAATCTCCGACACCCAAATACAGTAGGGGTCTCGAGTCAAGCGCCAAGGCATCTCTCTTTGATGTTGTAAAAACCATTTGTTCAAGCTTTCTGCGTATTCCAAAGTGACCTTCCTAATGAAATTGTAGAGGTGCATTCTTTTAAGAATGCACCACAAGCTTCGACCCGTTTGTAGAGGTGCGTGAAACGCACCACAAGCCTCGACCCGTTTGTAGAGGTGACTTTTCCTCCCTACCAGTATACCATAACAACGAAAAAAAGCATACAGAACAGAGTACGTGCCTGTGGCAGCGTACAACAAACCTCTACCCGTAGCAGCATAGGAGCCTGCAGTATCACTGCAGGCTCCCATGCGTTTTACTCAATATTAATTTGCTTTTTCATTTAATCTCAAGGTATCGGCCACCATAGCGATGAACTCGGAATTGGTGGGCTTCCCCTTGCGGGTATTGATGGTATAGCCAAAGAGATCATTGATGGTATCGACTCGCCCTCTGTTCCAAGCCACTTCTATGGCATGGCGGATAGCGCGTTCAACACGGCTTGGGGTGGTCTTGTAGTTTTTAGCAAGCTCAGGATAAAGCCTCTTGGTAACTGCGCTTATGATTTCTCTATCCTTGACCGCCATTAAAATGGCATCCCTCATATACTGGTAACCTTTGATATGTGCAGGCACGCCCACATCCCTCATAATCTGAGTAATTTTGAATTGAACATTATCACCGCTCTGACTCGGCTTCATGCTTGGAAGGGGAGCCGCAGGCTCCATCCTTAGAACGGTGGGGCTATGGCTTCTGATAAGTTCCCTTATTCTTTCAACAAGGACACCTAAATCAAAGGGCTTGACAATGTAGTAGATGGCACCAAGGGAGAGCGCTTGCTGTGTGATCGTATCCTGACCTACGGCAGAAAGAACAATAAATAAGGGCTTGTCTGATGGATTGACATTCTTATACCGTGTCAGAACACCCAGACCGTCCAATCTTGGCATGATAATGTCCAAAACGACAATGTCCGGATTGGTCTTCTCAATCATTTCAATGGCATCTTCACCATTTTCAACCCTCGCTGTTACTTCGATGTCAGTCTGACTTTCCAGGAATTCACAGATGATCATCCCAAAAGCAACATTATCATCCGCCACTAGGACACGTATTTTGTTATTCACACTGAAAACCTCCCTTGTATTTCTGTGTTAATTATATTGTTGTATTCCACTTTTTTCAAGAGAAGTTTTACTATTCCCTGTAATGAAATTGATAAAATGGGCATAAAAAGATGTTTTTCAATGTTGTGGTTTCATTAAGAAGGGAAATATGACGAAATTAGTGATTAACTGTGATTTCTAAGGCAGCCGAAGCAATATTCAGATTTAGCTTGTAGGGAGAGTTTGCATAGTTGTCGGAAAAGAGGATATTGCCTTCCTTAGCCATATTAACTGTGCCTTTGACCTGTGTTATGACTGTGTCCGAGGTAATCCTTAATCCCACATCCATGGGAAGCTTCACCTTGATATCAGCCGCTCCGGCATTTATATTGATTTGGGCCTCCTCTTGCTTACTTCCAGCTACGATATCCAGATCACAAGCCCCTGTATTAACAGTACAAGATTCCAATATCAGATCGGAAAAGTTCAAAGTACCTTCGCTCGCCCCTGAATTAATTTCAAGCTTCCAAGGAATGGTAGGGTTGAGACTGGCCTTAAAATCCTGTTTCCCCTTCAATGCATTAAACTGCCCCTTCTGATTGTACGTAATCTTTGGATGTACCCCTTCATTATAAACAAACGTCAGGCCCTTCAAACTGGTCTTGATACCTGCCAAATCCTGAGTGCGTGCATCAAGGTCGAATTTTGCAGCCCCAAGATTGATCTCAAAGCTACCGGACTGAATTCCCGCTTTCATTTCAAATGTTTTATCAAGCTCACTTTCACTACTGTTCATGCTCAAATAGATTCCATATCCAAGTATCAAAGCAAAAACCAAAATCCAGAGGACAACCCTTGGGATGTGGGATTCACGGTTTAAAAAGAAGGTTATTCCTGCTGCTATGATGAAAACCGGCCATAGATCCATGATGGAGCCCCAAAGATCAATGCTTACAAGATGTGTTGAGTTGAGTATCAAAACAAGACCTATAAATATCAGAAGTGCGCCCCTTAAAGCTTTTGATTTACTCATCGCCCATTCCCCCTATTACCACCAAACATCATAAATAGGCCACCAATAATCAAAAGGCCAGCAAACACATACTCCCACCTAAGCCAGCCAAAAAATAAGCGAGCAAATAGGAAAATCCCTATACCGATAAGGCCGATCCCTATCATGTAACGAGCATTATTTGAAGAATTATAGTTTCTATTATCGCTGTATGAATGATATTCAGACCCTTCAAAGCCCTCCGGCCCCGATTGATCCGGGTTGTAGCCTCCTCTGGAATGGGTATCCAGGGGGACGATGATGAGGCAGATCAGATAGAGAAACACCCCTGGTACAAGTCCGCTTGCAATTATACCGACAAGCGCTATAAGGCGAACCAGCGTTACATCTGCACCAATATATTGTGCAAGGCCTGAGCAGATACCGCCTACAATTTTGTCATTGGATTTTCTCATAAATCTTCTTTCCATCAGTCAAACACCGCTCTCTCTTTTTCGATGAATATTTTGAAAACACATAATCGTTAAGGATTATTGTCTTCAATCCATTGTACGAATGCGTTTAGTAAAGGTCTGAAAGGATAGAAAGATTTTAAAGCAAGCGGTTTAATATCCGGCATCCATGATCTTTGCTGAGATCTCAGCAAAAATCGGTGCCGCACTGGAAGAACCACTTTTACCATCTTCAATAAACACGCATAACGCATAGCGAGGGGCATCGATGGGAAAGTATCCTGAGAACCAGGCATGGAGAATATTGCGATTATTCTTCACCCAGCCGGTTTCAGCGCTTCCCGTTTTACCGGCACTGCCCCCATAGCCTCTGATATCGGCAAGTCCACCGGTACCGGATTGCACTGTCAAGAGCATCATGCCTTGAAGACTGGCCGCTGTTTCCTTAGAAATGGCACGCTCCCATGAAGGGAGCCGAAGATTACGGATGCGCTCTCCTTTGTCATTGACGATTGCATTTACCAGTGAGACCTGATTTAATAATCCTCCATTGGCAATAACGGCCGCGATGTTGGCAGCCTGAATGGGTGAAGCCAAAAGCTCACCCTGACCGATGGAAATATTGCCGATCTCAACAGGAGAAGCATATCCCAAGCTATTGGGTAGTTGACCGGGTGATTCATCAATACCTTGCTTATACAAACCAGTTTTTCTGCCCAAACCAAACTTGTCCGCCATATCGATAAGCGCATCACGTCCAACCTTTAGCCCTAAATTTATAAAATAGGAGTTGCAAGAGTTGGCAAATGCTTGGGCCATATTGATGGTACCATGGCCCCCTTTTTCATAGCTGGAACATTTCATGTGAACCCCGCCTAAGTCTACGTATCCGGGGCAGTCAAAGACTAGATCAACGGTGATTCCCTTTTCCAGGGCCGCTGCCGCCGTTATAATCTTAAAGATGGAGCCGGGGGTATAGGTTCCCAAAGCTCTATTGAAGAGGGCTTGATTTTCGTCGTTTAATGAGGCATTGATGTTGGAAGGGTCAAAATTAGGGCGGGATGCCATTGCAAGGATTTCTCCTGTAAGAATATCCATCACAACAACAGCCCCTTTATCCACCATGCGATCCATGGTCTGTTCAACAATGCTCTGAATATGATAATCCAAAGTTAATTTGACATTCAGTCTTTCAATCCCTAAATTATTCCAAATACGATAGCCGAAGCTTTGCATATACCCATTGCCTGCATCTGCCAAAAGACCTGCATAAACGCCACCCCCGCGTTTCAGGCTATCTTGATAGACCTTCTCTATTCCCGCCAGGCCTTCTTTGCCCTTGTCATCAACATAACCCAGAATATGTGAGGCTAGTGTATCCTTACTATTTCTCACTCTCATATCAATGACACTGATACCACTTAATGACGAATCAGCAATGGCCTTTGCCTGAGCCTTGGCTATATTGGTAAGGTAGGGAAGATTACTTTTGGACAGTGTATTTTTAAGACTTTCGACTGTCACATTGAAAATATCGGCCACCAACCGTAATTCATTGGCATCACCTAAAAGTGTGGCCGGCTGTAAGATGGCTTTCCAAGAGATTTCACGCCCTGTAAAGCGGATGTCGTTACGATCCAGAATGTCGCCCCGCTCTAAGTAGACCACCCTGTTACGGGTTTGCTGATTCGCGGCGGCAGCGGCATATTGCTTACCTGTTATGGCTTGCAGATTAAAAAGCTTGACTGCCAGTAAAATAAAAAAGAATACAAAAAATGAGCGCATCATCCTAAATCGTTTTACAAACAAAAAACACACCCCCATTATACAAAAGTATTTCCAAGAGTGTGTCAAATAAAACGTCTTACCTTAATACTTCCCAATAAGTTCTGGTCTTTTTAAGGTCCTGGGCCACCTGCGCTTTAAGAGCTTCAACGCTCTCAAACCTCTTTTCTCCACGGAGCTTCTGGATAAAACAAACTTCAATAGCCTTTCCGTAAAGGTCCCCGTCATAATCCAAAAGATGTGTTTCAATGCTAAAGAGATTTTCGTCCCGGATCGTCGGTGCGATGCCCACATTGGTGATGCTGTTTACCCATTTACCTTCAAACTTCGTCTTGGTGATATAAACCCCATTAGCAGGTACAATCATATTAGGGTGGGCGAGAATATTGGCTGTTGGAAAGCCCAGGGTACGCCCGATGCGCCTTCCGCCTACTACGGTACCATGTAGCGAAAAATGTCGGCCTAATAGCTGAAACACCCGGTCCATGTTACCTTTTTTGATGTAACTCCGGATCAGGGTGCTGCTTACAATTTCGGCATTAACTTTGACCGGAGGTACTACAATAACCCTGAAGCCGTACTTCTCACCGCTTTTTTTCAGGTACTCCACGTCCCCTTTACCCATATAGCCAAAGTGGTAGTTAAAACCGACCACCGCTAACTTGATTTTAAGTCGGTCTATGAGAATATTCTGAATGAACTCGTCGGGAGATAAACGGGAATAATTCTCATCAAATTCCTGATAGCAAAGGGTATCCAGGTCCGCTGAAGACAAAAGCTTCGCCTTTTGCTCATTGGTGGTGATCAGTGGGCTTATAAGTGTTTTTCTGAGCATATGATCCGGATGCTTGGTAAAGGTATAGACAACGGAATGAAGGCCATGTAAGCGACATTCACTAATGAGGGTATTGATTAAGGCCATATGCCCGATATGTAAGCCGTCGAAATTTCCTAGTCCTACACCCGTACTCTGTTTAATCGCATCCAATTCTATATTCGCAATAACCTGCAAATCGTCTCATCCCTTCTCTACGAAGTACTTAGATTAAATCAAGTACGGGCATGTGCGCGTACTTGCACAGCAAGTGTGAAGACATGCAAGGAAAGCAAGCCTTCGGGGCTTTTACACAAATTAAGAACCGTCCCTTCTTGCTAGCAAGTCAAGAACCGTCCCAGCTTGCTAGCAAGTCAATAGCAAGTCAAGAACCGTCCCCACTTGCTAGCAAGTCAAGAACCGTCCCCACTTGCTCCAATCCATTTATAGGTTTTTAATAGGGAGCGATTTTCTTGTTCAATAATCTTGCCTATTGCAATAAAGCTGCCATTGTCATGGTAAACCCTGCAAAGGCCGGAACCACCTTTTATCGCTATCGTTAGGCCATTCATCAGCTTTCTGGCTTCCACCGCGGTTAAGCGAACCTCAGGAAAATGCATGAGGGCATTTTCCATAGGCAAAAGGGCCACATCCGATTGATTATTGATTATGAAGCGCTCCAGATCGTCCAGTGTATGGGCCTGCTCTAATAAGAAGGGACCTGAGCGGGTTCTTATCAGGGAAGCCATATGCCCCCCGCAATTGAGCTTTTCTCCGATATCATGGCATAAGGTTCTCATATAGGTACCCTTTGAGCATTCCACATCCAGCATTACGCTTACTTTATCAGTTAACCTCTTTATGTCGAGGATGTCAATCCTGAAGAAAGTAACCGGTCTGGGCTCCCGTTCTATCTCGACTCCCTGGCGCGCAAGTTCATAAAGTCTTTTACCCTCTACACGAATAGCCGAATACATAGGCGGGATTTGCTCTGTGCACCCTAAAAATCCTTTGATTGTTTTTTCTATTTCCTCATCCGACGCTAGGACCGGTTTTTCGTAAAGGGTTTTCCCTGTGGCATCCTGGCTGTCGGTAGCTTTTCCCAGCATTAATCCAACGCGGTAGGCCTTGTCCTTATCCATCAAAAACTCAATAACCTTGGTGGCTTTTCCCACACAGATGGGCAAAACACCACTTGCATCAGGGTCCAGGGTGCCGGCATGTCCTACTTTTTTGGTTCCGGTCAATCGCCTTACTTTGGCTACTACGTCAAAGGAGGTCATACCAACGGACTTGTGAATATTAAGTATACCATCCATTAAGCTTTTCCTCTGATTTCGGGTAAAATGGCAGCCACAAGGTTAAGTATCGCATCTTCCAGCTCACCTTCCATGCCAAATCCTGCTGCGCGCTTATGCCCGCCACCATTAAACTTCTCAGCTATAGCGGCCACATCTACATAATTATTGGATCGCAGGCTGCCTTTAAACTGCCCCGGCCTGTCTTCACGTAAAAACACCGAGACCTCAACACCTTCCAAATTACGGCCTATATTGACCAGACCCTCAAAATCTTCACTTTTAGCAGGATGCTTTTCAATGTCCTGATAGGTAAGATAGGACACCGCAAGCTTCCCCTCTTCTAAAAGGCGTAATGAATTCATGGTCTGTTTCATCAAAAATAGCTTGGTATTTGAAATCATGTCAAAGACTTTTTTGATCACATAGGGAAAGTCGATACCGAAGCGCAAAAGCTCTGCCCCGATTTCCATGGTCCTCGGTGTTGTATTGGTATAACGAAAGCCACCTGTGTCGGTTACGATGGCCGTATAAAGACAAAGGGCAATATCCTTATTCATAGGCCCCTTGAGATACGTTAAGATGAGATCATAAACAATTTCTCCCGTTGCTGCCGATTGAATATCGACATAGGAATAGTCTGCCTCTACCCGATTGGTTGAATGGTGATCAATACTGAGCTTGATATCGGCATTTTGGTAGTAGGGCTCTCGCTGACCTAATCTGGTAATATCGCCATTATCAATATTGAGTGCTACATGATAACGCTTTTTTGGATTATCTTTCACAAGCTCAAGACCGGGCAGAAAATCAAGGTTGGAGGGTATCTCCTCCTCAACTAAAACATCCACATTCTTGTTCAGGTCCACCAAAGCTAGCCCCAAAGCCAAGGCGGCTCCCAACGCATCCCCATCTGCATTGAGATGGGGCAGAATAACAATATCACGCGCACTCAGTAGGTTTTCGGCAACCTTTGAAAGTATTGAATCTGTCATAATGATTACCCTACTCCCTATTCGTTTTCATCCAGAACCTTAGCCTTGGATTGGTCTCCTTGACCAACTGTTTCATCGATTAATTTACTCAGATACATACCCTTTTCGATGGAATCGTCCAGCTTGAAGCTGAACTCAGGCGTAAATCGGAGATTAACCCTATTGCCAATCTCATGTCGTATAAAGCCAGCAGCACGGCTCAAAGCGGATATGGCATCCTTTTTCTTTTCGTCGTCACCCAATACACTGACATAGACCTTGGCATAGCGTAAATCCTTTGTAACGCGTACAGCGGTGATTGAAACAAATTCAGGCAGCCTTGGGTCCTTGATATGATTACGAATGAGTTCACTGAGTTCTTTTCTTATTTCCTCTGAGATTCTGTCGGTTCTATCCATTATAAACACCAACCCTTTTGTAAATTCCTATATCTATATATTCCCCAAAAAGCAGACCAGATTACTTAAATAAAAGAAAGTTAATTTCGAAGAAAATAACCACATGCCTCGGAGCCCGCAAATAGAGGTTAATTTCGGAGAAATTAACCTCTATTCTTGATCACTAGACTTACCGTCCCGGTCAATCGGAACGGTAAATCTGTCCTTGCATTATATGCTTTTTGAATTAAAACGTTACTGTCGCTCAACCTCTTCCATATGGAAGGACTCAATGACATCGCCCTCTTTAATATCGTTGTAACGTTCTATCATGATACCACATTCGTAGCCTGCAGCCACTTCCTTGGCATCATCCTTGAAGCGCTTTAAGGAGGCTAGCTTACCTTCAAACACTACAATTCCGTTACGTACAAGACGGATATCCGAGTTCCTTAAAATCTTACCATCAGTAACATAGGAACCACCTATTGAACCCACATTGGATACCTTGAAGATCTGGCGTATTTCAGCATGGCCGTTGACAACCTCTTTAAAGATAGGATCCAACATGCCCTTCATAGCCTTCTGAATATCCTCAATAGCATCATAGATAACGCGGTAAAGTCTCATGTCAACACCCGCAGCCTGAGCCATTTCTGTTACATTGGCTGACGGTCTGACATTAAATCCGATAATAATAGCATTGGAAACCTCTGCTAATGTTATGTCAGCTTCAATAATAGAGCCGACGGCACCGTGAACAATCTTAACCTTGACTTCATCATTGGAGAGTTTCTCCAAGCTCTGACGGACAGCTTCCACAGATCCCTGAACATCAGCCTTGATGATGAGGTTAAGTTCTTTTACAGTACCCTGCTGAATCTGGCTGAAGAGATCGTCCAATGAAACCTTGACTCTCCCTATCTGCTTCTCATGGGTCTGTTCCTTACGCTTCTCAGCCAGCTGCTTGGCTACCTTCTCATCGGAAACCACATAGAACAAGTCACCGGCCTCAGGTACCTCGGACAAACCGAATATTTCAACAGGAACCGAAGGACCTGCTTCCTTAATCTTTCTGCCCTTATCGTTAACCATGGAACGAACATGTCCAAAGGTAGAACCGGAAAGAATGGCATCGCCGACGTTAAGGGTACCGCGCTGTACCAAAAGTGTTGCCACAGGGCCTTTGTTCTTATCCAGCCGAGCTTCAATAACCGTACCCTTGGCCTGCTTTTCGGGATTGGCCTTGAGCTCAAGGATATCCGCGGTCAAGAGCACCATTTCAAGAAGCTGATCTATGTTCTCGTGCTTCTTAGCCGAAACAGGAACCGCAATAACATCACCGCCCCATTCTTCAATGAGGAGTCCATGCTCGGTTAATTCCTGCTTGACACGGTCTGGGTTGGCATTGGGTCTATCAATCTTGTTGATGGCCACAATGATAGAAACGCCGGCCGCCTTGGCATGATTAATAGCTTCTATGGTTTGAGGCATTACACCGTCATCGGCAGCCACAACAAGGATGGCAATATCCGTAACCTGCGCACCTCTGGCTCGCATGGCCGTGAAGGCCTCATGACCAGGAGTATCCAGGAAGGTGATGTCTCGACCATGAAGATTGACAGTATAAGCACCAATATGCTGTGTAATACCACCTGCTTCATTCTCTGCAATTTCAGCACTCCGAATAGCATCCAATAGTGAAGTTTTACCATGGTCAACATGGCCCATAACCACCACGACAGGAGCACGGGGTACCAAGTTTTCATCGTTGTCTTCCGAGTCATCAAAAAGAATATCCTCTCTGCTGACAACGATAGCTTTGTGGGCTTTAATGCCAAATTCCTCAGCAATGATGGCAGCTGTATCAAAATCCAGTTCCTGATTTTGAGTTGCTGTAATACCCATAAGGAATAAGCGCTTTATAACTTCAGCTGAAGTTTTCTTAAGGGCCTCGGCAAGTTCTTTCACTGTGAAATCTTCGCCAATGGTGATATCGGTAAGAACAGCCTTGGGCGGAATATATTTTTCTTTTTGCTTGTTTTTCCTGAGCTTTTTCTCCGCTCTCTTGGCATTGATGGCCTCATCTGTATCGTTATAGAAAACGTCTATAACAAACTCATCAGACATCATGTCGGATACATTGGCCTTATGGCCAACCACGGTATCAATTTTTTTCCTGATACTGGTACCCTTATCCGCACCGCCAGGTGCAGAACGAGCCGTATCCTTCTTTTGCTCTTTCTTTTCTTCTTTCTGCTTTTCAACGGTCTGGAAGGTTCTTCTCTCCCCACGGGTAAAGACCTTCTCTTCTACTGCTCCGGCCGGAGCTGCCACTTTAGGAATGGACAATGGTCTGTTTCTTCCACCGCCGGGACCTCTGTTATCGTCACGTCTGAATTCGCCCGGCTTGGCATCCTTATCATAAGGAGGCCTTCCTCCATAGGGTCTATCTCCCTGACGTCCTTGATAACCACCGCCTGCAC
>JAEYPI010000118.1 GCA_023410885.1 Bacillota bacterium | reverse complement strand
CAGTCTTCGCAAAGCGCCAAGACCGTGTCTTCTTTTAAAAGGGTGTCACAAACCATGCACTTCACCGGGTAAAGCAATCGTATAAGCCTTTCCAAGAAGGGTGGGGGTTTAAGACAAGCTTCCTGTTTCACTTAACCGCTCCTTCAGACCTGAATACCTTTCTTGTTCATTGACGTTACGAACCATATCTTCAAAAATGCCGGGGCTGCCCACCAGCACCACCAATTTTTTAGCACGGGTTACAGCCGTATAAAGGAGGTTTCGGCGTATTAATGCCTTAGGAACACCAAAAAGAGGAATGACCACGGCGGGAAATTCCGTACCCTGGCTTTTATGAACGGTGATGGCATAAGCGTGTTCCAGGCTCTCCAGCCTGTCAAAGCGATATTCACTGGTACGATTATCATCAAAACGTACCGTTAAGAGCTCCGCTTTGAGATCAATATCCATGACAACACCCAAGTCACCGTTATAAACACCCATACCTTCTGTCCAACCGCCTTTATCATCAGGAAGTGTCCAAGGCAGTGAATAATCATTACGGATCTGCATGACCCGATCTCCAAGGCGGAATATAGTGCTTCCCGTATGCTTCTCCGGCTTGCTCTCATGCTCGGGGTTAAGATGCTGTTGTAGGAGTCCGTTGAGATGATAGATACCGGTATCCCCTTTTCTCATGGGTGACAAAACCTGAATATCCTTGAAGGGATCCAACCCAAAGCGTTCAGGTATTTTTCTGGTACATAAATCGACAACAGTTGTTGATACATCATGGGCACTAAGTTTCTGAACGAAGTAAAAATCCCCCTCTTCCTGATTAAGGGTCGGGATGTTACCTTGATTGATAAGGTGAGCATTGGTGATAATGAGGCTTTCCTCCGACTGTCTGAAAATGGTCTCCAGCTTGACAACAGGGAAGCTTTCGCATTGGATGATATCCGAAAGAACTTTCCCCGGCCCTACTGAAGGGAGCTGATCGGCATCACCCACCAAAATCAGCCGTGCCCCCTGAGGAAAGGCCTGCAAAAGGGCGCTCATCATCACAATATCAATCATGGAAGCCTCATCAATGATCATGGTGTCCGCCGAAAGAGGGTTGTCCTCATTTCGCATAAAATAAGGCCTCTCTTCTTCACCGATGCTATAGCCTACCTCCAGGAGCCTGTGTATGGTTTTGGCCTCATAACCCGAGGTCTCGCTGACACGCTTTGCCGCTCTTCCGGTAGGTGCAGCCAGGATAACAGAAAGACCTTTGGATTCAAAAACATGGATGAGACTTTTTATGATGGTCGTTTTCCCCGTACCGGGACCGCCTGTGATAATGCTTACGCCCTGCGCTAAAGCACATTTCACCGCGCTTTTTTGTATATCATCCAAATAGATATTGTTACAGGCCTCATATTCTGAAAGTAAAGCATCGCTTTCGCGCTCAAGGATATCATTTCGCTGCCCATTTAAGGCTGATAATCTTCTAGCGCAGTAGCGTTCGGCCTCTATGAGGGCATCGGAATAGATGCGATCCGGATGTTGTCTTTCGGCGAAAACCCGCCCCTCAAGCCTAAGAGCGTCAAAGGCGTCCAGAATAAGCTCTTCATTCACTTTTGTAAGCTTAATCCCAAGCCTTATTAATTCATCCTTAGGAGTATAGGTATGCCCGTTAGCTATTGAGGCATTCAATAGATAGATCAGGGCACTTTTTAGCCGTTCCTTTGAATAGGGCTCAAGGCCCAAGGAAAAGGCAATTCTATCGCAGACTGAAAACCCAAGACCAATATCACCTTCAGACAAACGGTAAGGATTCCTCCGTATTTCAGTCTCAGCCTGAGCGCCAAATCTTTTCCAAATTTTCGCCGCATAGCTTGAGGGGACCCCGTAGCGTTGCATGAGCATCACAATGCCCCGCATACTTTCATGTTCTAGAAAAGCTTGTCCAAAGGCGAGGGCTTTTTCGGAGGTTATACCCTTGATTTCAGACAGCCGATAGGGCTCGAACTGGAGTATCTCAAAGGTTTTCTCCTTGAATTCATCCACAATCCTCTGGGCGGTGGTTGGGCCAAGCCCTTTTATAAATCCGCTTGACAGGTATTCTATTATTTCCTCCTCGCGGGTAGGATTTTTACGCTCACAGGTCTCCACCTTAAACTGGCGGCCATAATCGGCATGCTGAACGAAGGCTCCGGAGGCGACCACATTCTCACCAACGATGAGAAGGGGCATAATTCCAACCAGCGTAATGACGGACTTGTCCGATCTCAGATCACAAACCGTATAGCCAGTTTTTTCACTTGTATAGCGAATGGATTTAATTACACCTGAAATTTGCTCCACTTTTTCCACCTGTTATAAGAAGCGTTACGCTTTTTCTCTCTCTGTTATCATACAATATGGACTATTTTCAGGCAACACTTCTAAAGGATACAGGTTTTTTAAGCTCTCAATAAGCTGGAGATTCTCCCAATCATCGGGAGAAACCATCAAATAAATTTTCCCATCCGTCATTAGCTTTTCCGGCAATTCCTCAAAATAAATCTGACGAATGATACCTTCCAGTTTGGAGCTTGAAGAATAGGGTAAATAAAGAATAAACTTTATACCAACATCACTAAGCTTTGTTTTTGATAGTTTAACCATATAAAAGGCTGAGAATGCCACACCAAGAAACGCAAAAACAGAGAGAATAGTCAGAGCTAACGCTTCCATTTGCCTACTCCTTGGTTTAAAGAGACTGGACTCTTTAAAGTGCTTATTATAGCATATGAACTAAGCATGTACGATGTTATTGCCGGAGGGTCAACATGAAAAAGCTCTTCCTAAATGAGGTTACAGCGGGAATGAAGCTGGCTAAGGATGTCATCCTTGACGATGGCCGAATTTTACTTTTAAAGGGCTTCATTATCAAAGCACGGTATATAAAAAGGCTGGAGGCTTATAAAATCACTGAAATATTCGTGGAGGACTACCAAATACCCCTTGAAGAAATCAGTGAAGAGCGTGTTTACGAGGATGCCTTTAACAATGTCAAGCTTATCATGGAGAGTATTCGTTTAAACGAGGATGTGAATCTCTCACTTCTGGAATGCACCGTCAATACCATGGTCCAGCATATTATGAATGATGATACTATTTTTATGGCCCTCACCGGTATAAGGGACATTGATAACTACACCTTCCTCCATTGTGTAGATGTCTGTATTTTTTCGGTTATTACCGCTAAAGCACTTCGACTGTCACAGGAAGAAATACGCCAAGTGGCACTGGCAGCCATTCTGCACGATATCGGCAAATGCAAGATTCCCCTTTCCATATTAAATAAGCCTTCCAGGCTTAACAAAGCGGAATTTGAAATTATGAAACACCATTCCTTAAGCGGTATGCAAATTGCTGATCGGCTTCCCGGATTGAATAAAAAAATAGGTCGTATTATAGGCCAGCATCATGAAAAATGGGATGGTTCAGGCTATCCCTACGGGCTTAAAGGTGCAGAGATTGAATATGCTGCCCGTATCATCAGCATTGCCGATGTCTATGACGCGCTGATTGCCAACCGCGTCTATCGAAAGCGTTATATGCCTCATGAAGCGGCAGAATATTTGTTTGCCCAAAACGAATCTCAATTTGATCCCCAAATCTTAAAAACCTTTATTAGCAATATTGCCATTTATCCCGAGGATATCGTAGTGCTTCTGAATACCGGTGAAATTGCACGGGTGCTGCCTTCCAAGGGAATGGGATCCATGAGGCCAAGGGTATCGGTTATCACGAAAAAAACCGGACCACCGGTCTTGGACCCCTATGAAATTGATCTGCAAAAGCACCCCACAGTATTTGTTGTGGATATCATCAGCTAAAAAGGTTCTACAAAAAAAGTTCTCTGACCGGCTCTTCGCAAGCAGCAGATGAGTCAGTTGCTTGCGAAGATACACAGTAGAAAACTTAAGTTGGATCAAATTTGTTTAATTTTAAATAAGTCTCTTATATCAAAATAACGCCCTTGTTTTAATTTTTTTACAGACCGGCTTCCTTTTTCAGCAGTTCTACCTTGTCAAGCCTTTCCCAGGTAAAATCGGCATCATTTCTGCCAAAATGACCGTAAGCGGCTGTCTTTTTATAGATAGGCCGTCTCAGATCCAGCATTTTGATAATACCGGCAGGTCTCAAGTCAAAGTTTTTCGCCACCATCTCAGAAATTCTGGTTTCAGAAATTTTTCCGGTTCCAAAGGTATCAATCAGAATGGAAACCGGATGGGCAACCCCTATGGCATAAGCCAATTGCACCTCAACCCTCTTGGCAATGCCTGCAGCCACTATGTTTTTCGCCACATAGCGGGCGGCATAGGCAGCCGAACGATCCACCTTGGTGGGGTCCTTTCCTGAGAAAGCACCTCCCCCATGACGGCCCATTCCACCATAGGTATCCACAATAATTTTTCTGCCTGTAAGCCCTGAATCTCCTTGGGGGCCACCCACAACAAATCTTCCTGTCGGGTTTATAAAGTAACGGGTTTTTTCATCCAGTAAATGCTCTGGAATGACCGGTTTGATCACATGCTCCAGGATATCCCGCTCAATTTGGTCATGGCTCACCTGTTCGCTGTGTTGCGTTGAAATAACGATGGTATCTACCCGGACAGGCTTGTCCCCATCATATTCAACAGTAACCTGACTCTTGCCGTCAGGTCTCAGATAATCCAAAACACCCTGTTTCCGGACCCATGCCAACCTTTCGGTAAGCTTATGGGCAAGTGCGATGGGCATGGGCATGTACTCAGGAGTCTCATCACAGGCATAACCGAACATCATACCCTGATCTCCTGCTCCAATAGCTTCGATTTCATCATTCATAGTATTTTGCTTATGCTCAAGAGCTTCGTTAACACCCAAAGCTATATCCTCCGACTGCTCGTGGATGGAGGTAAGGACAGCACAGGTATCGCAGTCAAAGCCGAATTTTGCCCTGTCATAGCCTATATCACGAATGGTCTGTCTTACAAGACTCGGAATATCCACATAGCAATTGGTTGTGATTTCACCCATAACCAAAACCATACCGGTTGTTACAGCCGTTTCACAGGCTACCCGTGCATGAGGATCTTTTTCAATAATGGCATCCAGTACGCTATCAGAAATATTGTCACACATCTTATCCGGGTGCCCTTCCGTTACCGACTCTGAAGTAAATAGTTTTCTTATGGACATATTGATCTCTCCTTTCATCTAAGCCGGCAAGACCCATCTCTCACTCATGGCTTACCGGGAAATCTATCCTCTAATCTTTAAGAAGCATATAAAAAGCTTCATATAAACAAAAAAATCTCTTCCTTTGAAGAGACTTTTATTAAAAGCTCCTCATCTATCAGGATTAAATCCTGCGGGAATTGGCACCATTGCTTAAAGCCGGTTGCCGGGTTTCATAGGGCCCAGTCCCTCCACCTCTCTAGATAAGGTTTGTATTTAATTTGTCGTTTAGTCAAAAATTTAATTGCTTATTGTAAAATGAATCATAGCATACGAAAATTTAAACGTCAAGCACGTTGACAAACTGTTAAATCTGTAAATATAATTGATTAAAGTAAAAATTCAACAGGGGGAATCTTTGATGAGCAAGATAAAAGATACCGCATTAGATAGTTTCCAATACGCCGTATCAGAGCTTTTAGTCCGAAATAAGAGCATTCTTGATGAGATGACTAAACTTGAGGATTCCAATGCACGTGTTAATAGAACCCTCTCCAAAGCCGTTACCCAGTGTGGTTGTATAAAAATTAATGCCTGTAAGCAAGACTACCCCGACAGTATGGAGTTTGAGACCCTTAAGGGCTCAATGAGCTCTCATTTGGAGGGAGCACTTTGTTCCAATTGTCGTGATCTTGTTGAAAAGGACATTGGTCGCCATTTGTTTTATCTCACTTCGCTGTGCAATAATCTTGATCTTAATTTATATGATATCATCATAAAGGAGCTGGATCGGCTCCAACTCCTCGGAATGTACAGCTT
>JAEYPI010000097.1 GCA_023410885.1 Bacillota bacterium | reverse complement strand
TCTTTGGACTTGACCGAAGAAATCCCGATGATGTATCAAGATCGGATACCATTATGATTGCTTCTCTTGATGGAAAGAACGGCATGATCAAGGTTACCTCTCTGATGCGTGATATGTATGTGCCAATTCCAGGGCATCAATCCGACAGAATCAATGCGGCCTATTCCTACGGTGGTGCCTCCCTTGCCGTAAAGACCATTAATTCTAATTTCAGACTCGATATAAGAGACTATGTTGACGTTGATTTTATGGGCCTGGAGAAAATAGTTGATAAAATAGGCGGCCTTGAAATTAATGTTAAAGATTACGAAATTTCGCAGATCGAGGGGGTTTCACAGCCCGGCCTTCAAGTTCTGAACGGCGGACAGGTAGTGGACTACTCCAGAATCAGGTATGTGGGCGATGCTGACTTTGAAAGAACACAAAGACAACGATACGTTTTGGATACGCTTTATAAGAAAATTAAAGCCCAGGGGATCGCAAAGCTTCCTGGGACTGTTTCAGAACTGCTGCCCTATGTCGAGACAAGTTTGTCAAAGACGGATATTATGAAGCTTGTCATGGAAGTCGCACAGTATAATGCGGAAGGAATAGAACAATTAAGGCTTCCTGCTGAGGGACACTTCAAAAGTAAGAAAATCAAAGGCATGTATGTCCTTGTGCCTGACATCGAGGCTAACAAAAAATTGCTCCATCAATTTATCTATGAGATTAAAGATTAACTCCCCCAACATGTCTTCACAAGCATCGACCCCAAAAAAGTAACAACCGCAGACTGGGGTGGATTCCCTCTATTCTGCGGTTGCCTTATGTGGGGCGATACTTGTGGTACGGCTTACTCGACTGTTACGGTCCCATCCTCTGCTACAGTCACAGTCATACCTGATTTGACATAGGCCAAGAACTCATCACCCAGACTGTCCACCGTTGGCATTTGGGCTTCAGTCCAGACATCAGCTAATATGGCTCCGGCTGCAGCAAGTGAGTCGATGGGCTTTGAAAACAGCAGGCATGCCGGCTGTCGATCAAGAGCAGCGGCACAATAAAGAACCATGCCCCCGGTCGTTGAGCCGATAGTCTGGGGCAAACATAGGGCTTTACCACCCATGGGCTTGCCATAGAGATCGGCGTTATTTTGATCTGAACAGGTAGCCTTTTTATCTCCGAACATGAGACTTTTTTGGAAGCTGGCCAAAGTGTTGAACCCCACTGTTGAAACCAACGCCTCAGCCTTTGCTGTACCCGGAACCACGGGGCGACCTTTAAATACTTTCATTTTACTTGCCCCCTTTCGTAAGCCCATCCAATATCTCGTCATCGGTGTGATAACGGCAGGATGTATAGGTTCTAAGCTTGTTCGAGTTAGTGATGACGGGCATCTTTCCACAGAGCGGATTATTCATATACATCAACGGGCAGATATAGGAAGTGATCACGCCCATTTTTTTAAGCTTTTGCGCTTCTTCTGTTTTCTCAAAGACTTTTAACACAGCTGATGAAGAAGTAAACACCGTAGGCATACTCACCTTTTCTCTATTGGCTTGTTTGAGTCCATTCTCAAGTCGCCGGGTCCAGTCTATTAACTGAGAAAGGGAGAGATGGGGACATCCTACAAAGCAAAGCTTGGGTTCTGCGTTGGGATCCTTCCAAATGCAGGGGTAGCCGGCCTTTACTCTTGCTAGCTCCCCATCGTCTATCACATAAACTTTGGCATTAGGTGCAATGAGCTGTTCTCCCAGTTCAACGGCTTCCGGTGTCAAGTCCTCAATGTGATAGAGGCCCACTGCGCCGTTTGATGCGGTGGCTGCACCCATATCTTTTAGATAAGCCTTGGTTGTGTCATTAAGCTCTTTGCCCAAGAATCTCGTCAAGCCTTTTACATAGGGAACATCCTCCATGACCTTCTTTCCAATGGCACTTCCCAGCACCTGGGCTTCAGGTATTTTCTCGGTTTGGATATCCACTACCCAATTGGCCTTCCGACCTTCATCAGTTAAGAGACCAAAGTAAGGAACACATCCTGCAATGCTACCAAAAAGCTCGATAATGCCCGAATTCCGGTTACAGCGTGCACCCAATACGCTATTGGCATATACGACTGCACTGCTCTCAGCCCAACTGAGCACCTCGCCCTTTTGAGGGATATTTCCGACCTGATCCATGTAGCAGGTACAGGTAAAGGCATCCTCATTTAAAAGCCCCATTTTAGCCAGCTGTTTCTCGTAATCCGCTTGCTTGGAATACATCACCTTAAAGAACAGCTTTTGTAGCACGTTAGCTGGCACCCGGCTGTCCAAGGGCCGAGGATCAACACTGAAGGGCTGCCCCGAGAGGGCTCCTGCCTCAATTAATTGATCTACGAGCGCATAAACAGGTTTCATAACCGAAAGGCCAAAGCTTGTGACTAAATGCCCATATTGACTGGAAACAGGCACCATGCGCTCTGCGCCAAAGGTCTCTCCGTACATCACTAGGGTTTTCATGACCTTGGCCATTACCTCACCCTTTTCGCCCTTCAGCATGGCCTGTTGGTCAGGTGTAAGCTTCATTTTGAGTGACATTGCCATTCCTCCTTTACAGTTTTATGGCAAGAGCATAAGCTGAACGTGTCGCTTCAAGTATCCTGCCCCCTGCAAAACTGTCACCAATGTTATACAGTTCAGGTGCGATGCGCTGGCGTTGTGCTTCATAGAACATGGCGTCATCAGGACGGCCTCCTGCCGCCAATACCACCAGGTCAGCTTCCAATACTGCATCCTGCTCCTCTTTCCCGACTTTAGCAGCAAGAGGGTTCTCAATGTTTTCAGGAAGAATGGGCTGCCATGTATTATAAGGATTGGGTACACCTTTTGAGACATTGCGTGTGATATGTATACCCTTTTCATCGAAAGCTTTTACACGTGCACAGTTCAGAAGCTCAACTCCTGCCTTCTTAAGGTAATAAATAAGATGACCACGATTAGCGGTACAAGCCCCCTCCATAAAATAGGGAAGCATTTCTACCACTTTTACTTCACAACCGCGCTCATATCTGAGCCAGTATGCGGTTTCACAACCTACGGCACCGCCGCCTACTACAACAACGGATTTGGCGTTGCCTAATAGCTCAGGATGAAGCAAGAGCTTGGAAGCCTGAACAGATTTGACTTTATCTAAGCCGGGAATTGGAGGATTGGCGTCCTCAGTACCAATGGCAAATACGATACTGTCATAACCTGCTTTTTCCAAATCCCCCACTGTAGCTGCAGAAGATAAATGGACTTTGAGATCATGCGCTTTCTCAGCGTCAGCCAATGCCTTTTCAAGATAGTGTCGATAATTCTCAATATCATATTTAATTTTTGGAATGCCGCCAGCTATAATTCTTCCACCGATTTTATCGCCCTTTTCGAACAGCTCCACCTTATGTCCGCGTTTAGCGGCTGTAATAGCAAAGGTCACGCCGGCAGGACCGGCGCCCACTACTGCGATTTTCTTGACGCGCTCTGGCTTTGCGGGAATGGCGGGATAGAGATGTTCAAAGGCAGTACGGGGATTAACGGCGCACTGAGGATGTCCGCCCTCCACAAACTCGTTGATACAGCCTTCCTGACATCCGATACAGGGCGTGATCTCGTTAACTCTACCGGAATAAGCTTTATTGGGCCACTCCGGATCTGCAAGAAGGGGTCTCCCCAACATCACCATGTCGCTGTCACCCTCCCGGAGTGCTTTCTCAGCCATATCCGGATAACCCAGCTTACAAACGGCAACAATGGGTACCTCTACGCCGGCATTGGATTTAATGCCGCGTTGACGGAATCTTTCCTTAACAATGCGGGAGACTTCCAAGAAGCAACCGGCAGGCATTCCTGATGGCGGATGGGGCAACCACCAGTTATCGTAGCAGCCCAGATCCACGTCGAACATATCCACACCGGCTTTAACCAAGTTCTCCATATAGTCCATGGTCTGTTCAATGGTACGACCATTTTTGAATTTCTTAAGGGCAGAATTACTCATACCCTCTTCCCCATAGGTTTCATTTAACGCAAGGGACAAATCGATACGATACATAATGGGATAACGTGGGCCAACGCGGCGACGCAATTCACGAATCAAGTCAATACCGAACCGCTGCCAATCGGCATATCGTCCCAGCTTACGGCGATTAAAGGCAGGGTTGGTAAGCTGTTCGAGTAAATAGCCCTCATGACCATGTAAATAAACACCGTCAAGTCCGGCAGCTTTAGCGTCTGCACCGGCCTGTCCCGCGTTGTTAATTATTTTCTTGAGTTTGCCATCAGAAAGTCTAAGACAGGGAATCTGAGGAATATAGAAATTAGGATTAAACGAGGCAGATACCGGGAACTTTAACTCATTGACCAAGCATTGGGGATTACCGACGCGTCCTAAACCGGGTGTCAGCTGTACGAAAATCTTTGCTCCGAAATTATGTACGCCCTGAGCTAAATCACGCCAGCCACAGTACACCGTCCGGCTGCGATCTATGCGTGGGAAGTAGGAGAGCTTGCCCCGCTCGGTAACTGAATTGTCAATGCCGTGACTGATGGGAACGAGGCCTGTGGTAATAAGTCCGACGCCGCCCTTTGCCCTCTCAAAGAAGTATTGCAGCATTTTGTCGTTGGGTCGACCTGTTTCCTCGCACATATCAATGTTTCCCATAGGAGCCATGACAAGTCTGTTCTTGATGGTTGTACGGTTAACTTGGATCGGTGAGAACATCGTGCTGTAGGGATATAAGTCCTGGGTCATTCGCCCGGTGCCACCTGCACGGTTTTCACAATTGGAGTCTGCAAACCAATTTCCGTAGCTGTCAACAAGTGATTGAATCATTTGATCTGTTTTCATAGCCGATTCTCCCCTCTCATGCTCATATTCTGTTGTTTTTTGGAAAAGTTATAACAAACCGAACATTGTTCTGTTTTTCACTTTATCACAATGACAAAAATTTATCAATTCCTTTCATGTAAAAAATTCCTTTTGCCCTGAAAATTCATAGTACCACCCGTTCAACATCCTACTCTGAATATGATATAATGCTGAATCATAACGTAGTACATAATTGTTGAATTAAGGGGTATAACAATAGCAATGTCGGAAACGAATATTCAGCGCTCAACGCGTACACAGGCAAGTATCATACAAGCTGTCATACGGTTGGCAAAAGACAAATCACTAGACAAAGTAACAGTTCGAGATATTTGCTCCGAGGCCGGTGTGTCCATTGGCTCCTTTTATCACCACTTTAGCTCCCGGCAGGAGCTATTTCACAACGCATTCCTGATCTTTGACGCAACCTTGGAGGATCAGTTACCTCATAATGATGATCCACCTCTGGTTGCTGCCAAAGAAGTCCTCATGATTCAAACCGGATTTATCGTCAATGAAGCGGGCCCGCTCATCACCGAATACTATAAAAATATTCTGTCGGATAGCAATCATTCGGCGGTAAGCCCCCAAAGAAAATATTATCGCTCGGTCCTTTACCACTTACGGCGTGCCGCTGATGAGGGGTTACTCAAAGAAGGTTTTAGCCCGGAATATATCACTGAGCTACTGATAAAATTCGTTCGTGGCTGTATCATCGACTGGTGTCTTCACGACTGTGATTATGATGTGGTTGGGCTGGCCTCAAAGGAATTAGATTTGATGATAAGCATGGTGTCAAAGCCTGCCGGCTCCTGCTAAAAAAAGGCCTCCAGCAAGAATGATGGTTCATTTTTGCGGAGGCTATTTTTATACATGAGTTTGGTTCTCGCTTTACTTTTCGTCGATGACCTTCCGATAGGGGGCAATCATGCCTTCATTAAGACGATTCCCCATCTTTTTCTTGACCTTGGAGCTAGAAAGCAGGGCCCCTACCAGCTTCATTTTCAGGATGGTGCCCCTCTTTTTCTGCGGGAAATCATACATCCCATGGGCTTTATAGAATTGATGATCGGCCTTCATCATGCCACGCATGATATAAATAAGGTCACGGAAGATTTTCATACCTCCAACCCCATAAAAGTTCTGAGGAAATACCAGTTTATTCTTAAGGGCATAGGTAAGGGTCTTTGAAAGCCTCTCTATTCCTGCCCTATCCGTTGCAACTCCAGCCAAAAAGTTATGACCGACCTCGCTGCGGCCTTCGATAATCATCCTCAGATTGGCTTCCCTGGATAAATCACCATTGACCAGGTATCCTATCGGCATGCCCATGGTCACGGTACGGTGTCCATTGCAGAACTGTCTGTCATCGTAGAGTTTAAAGCTCGCGCCCATGGAATGATCCTTGATGGTAAAGGCGTAGACAATGGCATCTGCCTTCTGAATATTATTGCGCAAAAATTCATCAAAATTGTCTTTATAGAGACACTTACCGGTGACAGCACAGTTAAAGCACCCCAAGCAGCCACCTGAAAATGGATACTCGCGAATATTGACCACTCTTGTGC
>JAEYPI010000040.1 GCA_023410885.1 Bacillota bacterium | reverse complement strand
GGCTGGTGGTTCTGTAATGTTGACCCACGTTGGTTGAAGAATACGGCAGACGCTGACCTCTCGATTATTATGGAACACTATAAGTCTTTAGGCGCCAAAGGTATAGGCGAATTGACTGCCAACCTCTATATTGATGATCCTATGATGCAGAATCTGTTCTATCATGCCGAAAAATGCGGTCTGCCCATTTTGTTCCACATCGGCAAAGTAGGCGGGGATGATTATGGAATTATAGACGATCTTGGATTGCCACGCTTAGAAGCATCCCTTAAGAAATTCCCGAACCTGATTTTCATTGGTCACTCACATAAGTGGTGGTCCGAAATCAGCGGGGATTGCACCAACGAAAACAGGGCAGGTAATCCTAAAGGCCCTGTTACTGCGGGTGGACGCGTTGTGGAGCTTATGCGTAAATATCCCAACATGTATGGGGACTTATCTGCAGGCTCAGGTGAGAACGCCATTATGAGAGACCCCGAGTTCGGTTATCGTTTCCTGGAAGAGTTCCAGGATAGATTGTTATTCGGTTTAGACTATTGTAACGCAACGAATTACCGCTACCTGTCCAAGTTCTTGGACGATGCGGTGGAATCAGGAAAAATTACCCAGAATGCATATAATAAAATTTGCCGTGAGAATGCATTAAAATTATTGGAAGGCTGATAAATGTTAGGTATAGGCATAATTGGCGGAGGTTTGATCTCTGAAAAACATATAGATGCCATTAAGGGCATATCTGAATCTAAAGTTGTAGCCATATCATCCTATTCAGTAGAGAGCGCCATGCGAGCGGCAGGAAGATGCAGTGCTGACGTATGCGCCACCAACGAGGAATTGTTGGCACGGGATGATGTAGATGCAGTTATCATATGTACTCCCAGCGGAACCCATGGTGACATTGCCATTTTAGCGGCAAAAGCAGGAAAGCATGTCATCATTGAAAAGCCGATTGAAATAACTTGTGAAAGAATAGATGCCGTTATACAGGCATGCGAGCGCAGCAAAGTACAATTACACGGCATATACAATAATCGCTATAAGCCAGTTTATCAGTTTCTGAAAAAAGCAGTTGACAGCGGACGATTCGGAAAATTGATCAATGCTAACGCCAATGTACGCTGGTACCGGACCCCTGAATATTATCATGAATCCTTGTGGCACGGTACCTGGTCATTGGATGGCGGTGGAGCCTTGATGAATCAAAGTATTCATTATGTGGATCTGCTGCTTTGGCTGGCAGGAGACGTTAACCGTGTGTTTGGCTATACCCGTACGCTACTGCATAAAGGCATTGAGACCGAGGATACAGCGGTAGCTTCTCTGGAATTTGCAAACGGTGCCATCGGTTCATTCATTGCGACCACTTCCACCTATGGAGGCTTTCCAGCTGAATTACAGTTAACAGGCGAACGGGGCACAGCTGTTGTACGTGACAATATGATCGCGCATTGGAGCTTTAGAGATCATGATCCTATCGACGATGAAATTGAAGAATTTAAGGAAGCAAAAAATGCAAAAGCATTTGCTGACCCTGCAGCATTTGACTGCGTGGACCATAGGGCGCAGCTGAAACAAATTATTTATGAGATTTCAAATAAAAAACCACCCTCAGTTTCGGGAGAAGAGGCAAAAAAAGCAGTTGAATTGATTTTACGCATCTATCAATCTTCAAAGGAGCATCGGGAGTTTTAGAGGAGAATCAAGGGAGAAATCAATCATGAAAAAATCAGCATTTTCTGGCGGGGATCCTGTCAGAACGACACCGTTTCCTACCAATATGATTGGCGCATCCATGATAGGACAGGAGGAACTGGATGAGTTAGCGGACGTTGTTCGTGAAAAAAGTCCGTTTCGACATTATGGGGTAGGTAATCCGAAAAAAACAGATTTATTAGAAAAAGTATTTGCAGAACGTTACGGTGTAAAGTATGCTCTTGCAGTGAACAGTGGTACGTCAGCGCTGATGTGCGCATTTGCCGCGGCAAAATTGGGGCCGGGCAGCGAAGTGATCATTCCATCATTTTCTTGGTATTCGAACTACTGCGCACTGGTTGCAATGGGCGTGACACCTGTATTTGCAGATATTGGGGGGGATCTAAATATAGATCCGGATGACCTAGAATCGAAAATAACCGACAGAACCAAGGCTGTCGTAGTCGTTCATTACCAGGGCGGTCCCGCCAAAATGCAACGCATCATGGAAATTGCCCATGCCCATAATCTGATTGTAATTGAAGATTGTGCACAGTGCTGTGGTGGCGGTTACCAAGGGAAGATGCTGGGTACTATTGGTGACATTGCTATTTTCAGCTTCCAGACCCACAAAACGCTTACCTGCGGTGAAGGCGGCATGGTCATTACAAATAATGAAGAGATGTTTGTCCGTGCTGTACGGTACCACGATCTTGGCTTCGTGAGAAAAACATTTGCTGAGCGTCTTACAAATCCTTCTTTGGCAGACGAAGTTTATTCATTTGCGGGAATTCAGCTTCGAATGAATGAGCTTTCCTCAGCATTTCTTCTGGCACAGCTCCGGAAAATGGATGACATGCTTGCGACCTGCCGTAAATGGCATGGGGCTCTTAGAGAGCATGTGGCCTCGTGGAAGGAAGTCAGCGTTCGATATGAAGAAGGCGATTGCGGGATTGCATTTATTATGATGTTCCCATCAAAGGAACATGGTTCAAAGTTCATAAGCTATATGAACGCCGAAGGCATTCCATGTCAGTTGGCTTCTGCATGCTGCAATCTGATTCATAAATACCCCATAAAGAGTAAAGCTTTACCCCATAATGAAATGCCACCCTTTGGGCCGGCTTTTGACGGGAAAGACATTGTATTCGATACCAAAGATTGTCCGAATACGGACGGTATTTTAGAAAGATGCGTGGGAATTGGTATTGGCCCTACATATACCGAGCAGGACATTGCTGATATTATTGCAGCAATGGATAAAGTCAACCCCCATGTATTTTCAAAGTAAAGAGGTGCCCTATGAGAACAATAATTAAAAATGCTCAATTGATTCTGCATGATCGGATTGAGAAAGGCGGGCTTTTACTGGTTGATCACCAAATTGGTGAGATTTATTTTGGCGACGTTCCCAACATTAGTGACGTAGAGGTTATTGATGCAGGGGGGAATTATGTGTCACCGGGTTTTATCGACATGCATACACATGGTGCAGGCGGTGCTGATTTCATGGATGGCACTACAGAGGCTTTCGTAACTGCTTGCAGAACGCATCTGATGCATGGAACGACAACCATCCTGCCAACAACGCTTTCTGCAGGTTTTGAGGAGATGTATCGTGCAATCGATAGCTTCCGCGAAGCCCGGGAAGTCTTGGGCGTTGAGCCGTATATGCTTGGCCTTCATTTTGAAGGACCTTATTTCAGCATGGAACAACGGGGAGCCCAGGATCCGAAGTATATAAAGGATCCGGATGTTAAGGAGTATTCCGACATTATTTCGTATGCAGACGGCGATATTAAACGCTGGTCGGTTGCTCCCGAGTTGGAAGGCGCGTTGGAAATGGGCGATTATCTGCATGAGCATGGAATTTTGCCAAGTATCGGCCACAGCAATGCGGAGTATGCTGCCATAAAAGCGGCAAGGGATCATCACTATACCCATGTTACCCATTTATATTCGGCAATGTCCACCATAACACGCCGCAGCGGATTCCGTTATCTTGGTGTTATTGAAAGTGCCTATGCATTAGAGGATTTGACAGTGGAAGTAATTGCTGACGGATGCCATATTCCTCCTGAATTGCTGCATATGGTTTATCGCCTGAAGGGAACAGACAAAACCTGCTTCATCACAGATTCTCTGCGGTGTACGGGCCTGAACGTAACTGAATCCATTACCGGAAGCCTGGAGAATGGTCAGAGGATTATCATTGAAGACGGTGTGGCCAAGCTCCCGGATCGGTCTGCTTTTGCGGGAAGTATTGCGACAGCAGACCGGCTGATAAGAACGGCTTATAAAATTGCGGGAATACCTTTGGTGGATAGCGTTAAAATGATGACTCTGACTCCCGCACAGATTCTGAACATCGATAGTGATAGAGGTAGCTTAGAAACAGGGAAAATTGCAGATCTCGTCATTTTCAATGATAATATTGAGATACAGCATGTCATTTGCAGCGGTAAAGTTGTTCAAGGGTGAACAATTCTACATACCAGCCAAAACAAAAGCCCGATTATCCAAAAATAAAGGATAATCGGGCTTTTGTTTATTCGATACGTTAGCCATCCTATAATTTATAGGAACAAACACCAAAAAATATAGTTTAGAATGGTAATGGAAAAATAGGGGTCTCAAGGTTTGAGGAGTACTATTATGATTAATGGAATTAATCCGGAGCGTTTATGCATGGGATGCATGGCATCCATAGAAGACAATACTGCCCCCTGTCCCCATTGTGGCTGGTTGGACAGCAATGACGAAAGGTCGCCCCACCAGCTCCCAACCCAGACAATCCTTAACGGCAAGTACCTTGTGGGGAGGGTTCTGGGAGAAGGTGGGTTTGGTATTACTTACCTTGGCTGGGACCTCAATCTGGATATGAAGGTTGCCATAAAGGAATATTATCCGTCGGGGTTCGTGTCCAGAGAAACAACTTTCACGACCACTGTGACGCCGTTTGCCGGTGACAAACGTGAGGCCTACCTCGGTGGACTTACCCGGTTTGTAGGTGAAGCCAAAAGTCTGGCCAAGTTTTACAGTCTTCCCGGTGTTGTCTCGGTGAAGGATTTCTTCAAGGAAAACGGTACAGCCTATATTGTCATGGAGTATGTGGATGGTATCACACTTAAGCAGTATCTTAAGGAGCAAGGAGGGAAGCTCCTTGCCAGCACAGTCTTCGATATGGTGAAGCCTCTGATGAAATCCCTTGGACAAATGCATGCAGCTAATATTATCCATCGTGATATCAGCCCTGATAATATCATGATAACCCGTGAAGGGAATATTAAGCTTTTGGATTTCGGTGCTGCCCGAAGTATCTCAACTGATGGGGCCAAGAGTCTATCGGTTTTATTAAAGCCTGGTTATGCACCGGAGGAACAATACAGGTCCCGTGGTAGCCAAGGGCCCTGGACCGATATATACGCCTTAAGTGCCACTCTTTATAAGATGATAACCGGTGAGACACCACCGGAATCCATGGAACGCATGCACGAAGATATACTGGTCCCGCCGTCAAAGCTGGGCGTCTGTCTGAATGAGGCTCAGGAGAATGCCCTTTTAAAAGGGCTTGCCATACTTCAAAAAGACCGGTATCAGAGCATTGAAGATTTTTATGGCGCACTCTTTTCATTACCTCATGATACAACGGATTTTATTGGGGCTACGATGGCCATACCAAAAGACAAACAAAATACCGGCTATGAGCCTAAAAGACAAGATATATCGCACGCCAGACCTTCTGAGAGGCCATTGAATGTAAAGGCAGATACAAACGAAGCAGAGACCCCACGGAAAGCTATTAAGAAATTTGGTCTGACCAAGGTATTGATAACGTGTGCAATACTGGTTGTTGCTGTAGTTATAGCGTTTGTGATGTTAAAAGGTCCCGGTGAAAATGTTCAGGGACAGCGGGATATACCTGAATCCGACAGCACGGCTGAGGCTTCAAACCCTGTGTCCACAGATCAGCCAGGCAAATCGAATGAACCCGGCGGCCCAATGGGCGGCGATGCTCCGTCTTCTATGCAGCCATCCGAGACTCCGCTATCCGCAACAGAGACTCCGCCATCCGCAACAGAGACTCCGCCATCCGCGACCACGACTCCGCCATCCGCGACCACGACTCCGCTATCCGAAACTCCGATTTCCGGACAAAATTCAGGCGTATATCCTGATCATTACCTTTCTTTGGATTTCCACAGCACCAATAAGAAGGTGTGGAAGGACTGCTTTTATTATAGTAACTACGGCAGCCTAATGAAATTTTCAGTTGATCTAGAGGAGTCTTTGCCCAATGAAGTTTATTATCAGCTTTCGGGTGGGCCCAGTAATGTGAGCGTGGACTTGTCAGAAGTCATAACGGGGCCGGTGGATGCGTTCATCATCTGCAAGCATCCTGAAACAGGGAAAGATGTAATCTTCTTTAGCAGGAATGACGCATCCGGAGGTTCCATCTGCATCGCTAATCTTGACGGGTCGGGGGAAAGGACCTTATATCGGGGAGAATCCGTCGGGTATATGGCCATCGATCAGGGATGGCTCTATTTTAATGATTACAGTGACTGTAAAATAAGCAGGATGAGGCTGGATGGGTCCAGCCAGGAAACTGTGCTGAACTTGGGTAAGGATTGGTCCTGGTGCGCAATAACCTGCGTTTACGACGGCTGGATCCATTTTGTGGGGTTGAATCCGGACTGGGCGCCATACAGGGTACGAATAAACGGACAGGATTTCGAAAAGGTTACAAGCAATATAGCTACAGCCTTTTCTGCCAATGGTTATCTGTATTATTACGAAGACGGCTTAACCCGCAGTCGGCTGGATGGTTCGGACAAGAAACAAATTATACCTGAGTACAATGGTATTCATGTTTCGGCCGGCTGGATTTATTATTCAGATGATAATGGAGTGGTCTTTAAATCCCGTCTCGACGGCAGCGACAATGAAATCCTACCTTATTCATTCACCAGCACCGACCCTACATTTGTGTTCCATCCAACTTCTGACGGCAGATTTATGTATTTCTATTATGAGCCCATGGGGCCAGGGTGGTATAGGATTGAAGACTAGTCAGAGGGGGAGTACATAAATGAGTAATTTCATTGACACCAACCAGCTCTGCTTGGGCTGCATGACAAGAGTGGAAAACAAGCAAGCGCCCTGCCCCCATTGCGGATGGCAGGATGATACAGCCGAGCGGTCTGCCCACCAGCTCCCTCCCCAGATAATTCTGAACGGCAAGTATTTGGTCGGAAGAGTTTTAGGAGAAGGCGGCTTTGGCATCACTTATTTGGGGTGGGACCTGAATCTGGATATGAAGGTGGCCATCAAAGAATACTACCCTTCCGGCTTTGTGACCCGTGAAACCACGACTACCACAACCGTCACCCCATTTTCGGGAGATAAGCACGAGGCTTATTTCAACGGTCTAGACAAATTTGTCGGTGAAGCCAAGAGCCTTGCCAAGTTCTACTCTCTTCGCAGTATTGTATCGGTCAAGGACTTTTTTAAGGAAAACGGCACCGGCTATATTGTCATGGAATATGTGGAAGGCATCACCCTCAAACAGTATCTCACCAAAGAGGGCGGAAAATTGCCGGTCTATCAGGTGTTGGAGTGGGTGAAACCCCTGATAAAATCTCTGACCCAGATGCACGAGAAGGGGATTATCCATCGGGATATCAGCCCGGACAATATTATGATTACTCCGGGTGGGGAAATCAAGCTGCTGGATTTTGGTGCTGCCCGGGATATATCCACCGACGGCGCAAAGAGTCTTTCTGTGCTTTTAAAGCCCGGTTATGCCCCTGAAGAACAGTACCGAACCCGCGGCATTCAAGGGCCCTGGACAGATGTCTATGCGCTATGTGCCACTATTTACAAGGCCATTACCGGAAAGACCCCTCCTGAGTCCATGGAAAGAATTCATGAAGATACGCTTGAGCCTCCTACAAAATTAGGTGTGAACCTTAATCAAGTAAAGGAAGCGGCGCTTCTTAAAGGCTTGGCTATATTGCAGAAGAATCGCTATCAGAATATGAGCGAGCTTTATGAAGCCTTGATTGCTTCAGAATTATTAAAGGACACTCCGGAAGCTGATGATCATGCAGAAGCCCATGCTTACTCCAAAATGCCCATACTGAAGGAAGAGAAGAAAAAAACACTTGAAAGCAGTCCTCATCCTGAATTGCAGCTAAAGCTTAGAAGAACAACAGGCTCCATTATTGCAGCAGTTATTTTACTGGCTCTCGGAATACTGGTGGGCAATCGGTTTATGAATAAGCATGAAGGTTCGCCTTCAGACTTGCAATTAAGCCCAACGGTCACAAAAGAAGCTATCCTCGATACACCTGCGGCGAAACCCTCGGAAACACCCTTAGAAACACCTTCAGAAACACCGAATAAACCTCAAAAAACAGTCATTCCCAATACTGCCGGCAATACGGAAGGAAACATTATTTACGGAGGGCGGGTTACTTCTCAGGACGGCACTGTCTATTATGGCGATATGGGAAGGGTCTATGTCAAAGACGCTGATGATGCCCCTAGTGATCTTTTTTATGAAAGCTCATACGTTGAGGATCTCAATGTTGTTGGAGACAAGATCTACTTTATAAATGACTATTATTCAATTTACTATGCGGATTTGAACACAGGGATATATGTGGAAGTTCCAGATAGTACGAATCCTGTTAATTTATTTGTTAAGAACAATAAAATTTACTATCTGAATAACTTTGGTCCCGAAACGTGGGGTTTATACTGCATGGATCCCGATGGTACAAACAAGCTGAGACTGACGAATCCCACAATCATGGAAGATTTGCCCAAGGTCTATTTTGTAATGGATGACTGGATTTATTACAACACTGAATCGGCAAAGTTATTCAAGGTTCGTCTGGATGGTACCGAAAACACTCAGATTGAAGGTATTTACGCTGATGTTTTCATTATTGATGATTCGTGGATCTATTATTCTGTCAGCAGTAATCACAACTTTAAAAGAGCCCGCCTGGATGGGTCGGGAGCAAGCCTGTTTTCCAACCGCTGCATAGATGATCTCAATAGCTTTGGAGATTGGTTATTTTTTACGGATGAAGAGGAGCAAAATAGCCTATATGCAATCAAAAAGGACGGCACAGGAGAAATAAAGCTATGCAGTGATAATGCTCACGGTATTTATATCGTTGATGACTGGATCTATTACTATAATTGGGATGACAACTACAATCTCTACAGAATCAGATTTGATGGCAGTGAGCGCCAGCAGTATAAGTAATAACTGATTAAAAGATGCCTCTTTATGCATTCCTATAATCTATAGGAACATAAACAAAGAAATGTATTTTATAATTAAGCTGTAAAATAAATTATTTTCCTGGGGGATACCTTACCATGAAAAGTCAAATTGAGGTCGATCGGCTCTGTATGGGCTGTATGTCTGAAATTCAAAGTAAAGAACACCCCTGCCCGCATTGCGGATGGCAGGCAGATGATGAAGAAAGGTTGTCTCCTCACCATCTTCTGTCCCAGACAATTCTTAATGGCAAGTACTTGATTGGACGTGTTTTAGGAGAGGGCGGTTTTGGGATTACCTATCTGGGCTGGGATTTAAACCTGGACATGAAGGTTGCCATAAAAGAATACTATCCCGCTGGTTTTGTCACCCGTGAAAATACGGTCACAACAACCGTCACCCCTTTTTCGGGTGATAGGAGAGAGGCTTATCTCAGCGGTCTGGATAAATTTGTCGGTGAAGCCAAGAGCCTTGCCAAGTTCTACGCTCTTCCCGGTATTGTATCGGTCAAGGATTTCTTCAAGGAAAACGGCACTGGCTATATTGTCATGGAATATGTGGAAGGCATCACCCTTAAGCAGTACCTAAAAAAAGAGGGTGGGAAGCTGCCGGTTATTCAAGTGCTGGAGTGGGTAAAGCCCCTGATAAAATCCCTTACCCAGATGCACGAAAAGGGAATTATCCATCGGGATATCAGCCCGGACAATATTATGATTACTCCCGATGGCGAAATCAAGCTTCTGGATTTCGGCGCTGCCCGGGATATATCCACCGATGGTGCAAAGAGCCTTTCTGTGCTTTTAAAGCCCGGTTATGCCCCTGAAGAACAGTACCGTACACGGGGGCAGCAGGGACCCTGGACCGATGTGTATGCCCTGTGCGCCACCATCTACAAGGCGATTACTGGGCAAACCCCTCCTGAGTGCATGGAAAGAGTCCATGAAGATTCGCTTGTGCCGCCTACGAAATTGGGAGTGAGCATTAACGAGGCAAAGGAAGCAGCGCTTCTCAAAGGACTCGCTGTTTTGCAGAAGAATCGTTATCAGAGCATGAGTGAGCTCTATGAAGCCCTGATCGCTTCAGATTTTCTGAAAAAAACAGCTGATAGTGATTCTGAACCGATGAAAGGTGGAGCTGTAAAAACTGAACCTATGAGAACTGAACCGGTGAGAACCGTACCTGTAAAAAATGATTCGGTAAAGACGGAAATGGTCTCTGAAGGGCTTTCAAGGGGAGCAGATGAATCAATACCCACTATTCCAAAAATCTTTTTTATTTTGGCTATTGTATCTGCAGCCATTGAGCTCTTAATCCGGTTATTCCCTTAAATGTATAATAAAGCGCTACGGAAAGGATAAGTAAATCATATGGAAGTAAATTACATATTTTCATTTTTGTTTAATATTGGAACATTAGTGGGAATGCTAGTCTTCTTTTTTGCATTTTTCTTACACATCAAGAAATGGAATGCTGCCAAATATTTTATGCTCCTTTCTTTGATAGGGTCGTTTATGAAGATCACAATTGATACGATCCTTATATCTGAGCAACAAAGAATGAACTATTTCAATTCACCCTTAAGCAATATTACTGAGTTTTTATGGTATATTGATTGGATTGGATTCGCTTTAGCATTGATAAGCTTAAAAACTACTCCATTAAACATTAAAATAGTATCCTTGCTGATTGCTGTCCACGGTATTTTTAATAGGCCGATTCAGCTTTGGGTATTCAACAAACTAGAGATTGGTCAATGGGATTCCTCCACAGTACATTCTTTTTCCACATGTTGGACTCTTGCACGAGGTGTCCTGTTTATCACCGTCATCACCATGCTTTTATACAGGCAAAGCAACATAAAGAATAATGGTTTTAACCATTCATCGATCTATAAAACCACCTGAATCTCAAGGAGGATATTCAAATGGAAATGAAACAATGCAGCAACGGTCATTTTTATGATGCTTCCAAGTTCTCGGAATGCCCCAATTGTAACAGCTCCTCAGCCAATGTGAACATGACGCGCCCATTGGAGGTCGGCCCCACCATGCCGGTTTCCCGCGGAGCTCAGACTGCGGACTCAGGCTCATCCGGCCACACCTATTCCATGTCAGCACCAAATAAAGGGGCTTCTGCGGACGGAGAGCGCACGGTAGCGCTCATCAAGCATAAAACAGGAATCGATCCTGTTGTAGGGTGGCTGGCTTGTGTAGAAGGCGCTGATAAGGGCCGGGATTACCGCATCCATGCAGACAATAACGCCATAGGCCGGAGTGAAGCCATGGACATCTGTATTCATGGCGACAATACGATTTCACGGGAAAATCATGCTTTTATAAGCTATGATGCCAAGGATAAAATATTCTATTTCAGGCCCGGAGATGGAAGAAGCATTGTGCGCTTCAATGGCAAGGCGCTGTTCAACACAACTGAAATAGCGCCTTACGATGTCATTGAATTAGGGGAAACAAAGCTAATATTCATACCGCTTTGCGGAGAGAGGTTTGATTGGAGTGAATAAAATCGCAGGTACAAGTGGACCGGCTATTGTCAGCGAACCCACTATAACCGCTGATCCGTCCAATATCAGCCCATCTGCAATTTCAGCCGAACAGCCTATATTGGAGATGGTGACAAAAAATCCGGTCCTGTCAGGGATAATACTGCTTTTATTGGTCTTATTGGTAGCATTGAGCTTATATCTTTTACTCAAACGTAAAAACAAAAAAACAAAACCTCAAGGACCGGGAGTTGACCCCATGAATTCCGAGCCTAAGGGACTCTTACATATCGGTAACGTGCAGAATATCGGAAAGCGGGAGAGTCAGCAGGATTCCTTTGGAATCTCTGATTTATCCAACAAAGTCCTTTGCCAGGAAAAAGGCCTGCTTGCCATCGTTGCAGATGGGATGGGCGGTCTGGCAAATGGTGCGGAAGTGAGCGCCCTGGTAACCCGTACCATGTTGGGACAGTTCAGTGGGAAGCCTTTTGTCTCTGACGCATCCCAGGAGCTTTTAAACATGCTTTCCGTTACCAATAAGGAAGTCAATCTCTTTTTAAAAAACTGCAAGGACAGAAGCGGTTCAACAATGGTGGCAGTCAATATAAAGGACATGAAGCTACATTGGATTTCTGTCGGGGACAGCCGTATCTGCCTTGTGCGTAATGGTGCGTTGCTTCAAATTAACAGGGAGCACACCTATGCTTCAGAATTGGATCAAAAAGCGGCTATGGGTGAAATATCCTTTGAGAAAGCCCGAAATGACCCTCAAAGAAGTGCTTTGACCAGTTATATCGGCATGGGAGACATTGAAGAAATCGATCACAACGTTCGTCCGCTTCAGCTTGTTCCGGGTGATCGCATCCTGTTAATGTCCGATGGCGTTTTCGGTACATTAACCGATGAGGAAATCCTGTCCACTATGAAGCTTGATCCTCATGAGGCCGCCAACGAGCTTGAAAGGCTTATTCTGCAGAAAAATAAAAAGGGGCAGGATAATTTTACAGGCATCATCATTGAGCTTCTTTAAATCCTTGATTGTTTTAGCTAGCACCGGGAGGTAACTTCATGAAAATCAGGATCCTTTGTCTTTTATTGATAAGCTGCCTGTTGCAGTTTGGGGGAACCGTTAGTTTAGCCGATTCAGCCATAGAAACTGCGGTTAGCGGTGTAGTTCGCGTTGTGGGCTTTAATTCCCAATACATCTCCAGTGGATCAGGCTTTGCAGTGGGAAAAAAGGGAGAGGCACCCTCTGTTTTCATTACCAACAATCATGTGATCAGTGGGTTTGAAGAAAATATTTATATTGTTCTGGACCATTTGATTATCCAGGATAACGGCCAGATAGAAGGAAATCTGGTAAAAGCTAAGGTGGCACAATCCTGGTCATCTCCTGATCTGGCCATACTGGTTACGGAGACCCCTGTATCAGATAGGGTTCCATTGACCCTGTGTCCATCAGGTCAGATCACCATAGCCGAAGAAATTTATGCATTAGGCTTTCCCGCAGCGGCCGATAGCATAACCGATGATGGCTATACCTATCCTTCCGGGATCAGTGAAGTTACGGTAACCAAAGGCGTAATCAGCAAACTGCATGCAAAAATAGACGGTAATGACTGCTATCAGATTGACGCTACCATCCATCATGGTAATTCTGGAGGTCCTCTTGTCCGAAAGGATGGTTCAGTTTTGGGAATCAACACCTTCGGTGCGGTTGTACAGGGAGAAGAAAAGGCCGGCGTCAATTATTCGGTATATATCGACTATGTCACCGCTTTTCTCGATGCTAACGATTTTCTATATGAAAAAGCAGGGGAAGCATCAGAACCCGATCAACCCGATGGGACAGAAGATGAGCCCGTTTTTAATCCGGAGCCTGAGCAGCCGACACAGGCTCCACGGCCGCCAAGCGGTGTCCCTGATAACAACGGATCAGATTCACCATCCAATAGCGATACGGATGTCTATTTTGGGATAGCCGCATTAGCCGGAATTGGTGCACTGGTGGGTTTTTATCTTAAATCCAGGAAGAAGACCTCATCCTCGGGCAGCCACGGTGAGATAACACCCAACAATCCCAGGGGCAATTCGGAGCCCCAAATACTTTGTACAGCGGGCTTTTTTCAGAACAACACCTTTAAGGTTCGCGGAAGTATTGCCATGGGGAGAGACCCGGCCAAATGCCAGATTGTTTTTCCGAAGGATACCCCGGGAATAAGCTCCCTTCATTGTGAGCTTAAAGCGGAGGCAGGGGCGCTGATACTAACTGATAAACAATCCAGCTATGGAACTTTTCTTCTGAGCGGAACACGGCTGACACCCCATCAGCCCTATACCCTCCACAGCGGTGAAAGCTTTTATCTGGCCAATATGAAAAATATGTTCAAAGTAATATAACACCCCATATGTTCCATGACGGAGGTTTCTATGAAATCCAGTGGTAATACCGTATTCTTTAAGAAAAGCCTAAATTCCAGTCTAAAGCTCAGCGATGTGTTCTCAGACGTGTTTAAGCCCCACACCAAGCAGGAAGGGGAGCGCTTTTTTATAGCGGGAACGGAGCTCAGTACCCCAAGAGAAAGTGAGATGCTTTCCGAATGGAAAAAGCCATGGTTGTTTTTCAGGGTTCTTGCTGTGGGACTCCTTGTTTCGCTGCTGCTCTACATCCTCTTGCTGTTTGCCGGTGATATGGTAGTGCCCATGTTCATCATTGCAAGCTCCTTTGCAACACCAATAGCGGTTTTGATTTTCTTTTGGGAGTTGAACATACCTCGCAATATCCCTTTTTATGATGTCATTAAAATGTTTCTTTTAGGCGGGGTCATGTCAATAATCTTCACCTTTCTTTTCCAATTTGTTGTGCCTAATGGCCCGGCCACCTTTGCCCCGTTTTCAGAAGAACCGGCCAAGGTTGCGGCGCTGGCTTTATTCCTTAACAAGGGCAGCAAGAACAAATACATATTGAATGGGATTCTCATCGGAGGAGCGGTCGGAGCCGGATTTGCCGCTATCGAATCGGCGGGCTATGCCTTTGTCTACAATTCCCTTGACACCATTATTCTCAGAGGGATTTTGGCTCCGGGAATGCATGTTGCTTGGGCAGCTATTACAGGTGGAGCCCTTGCCATGGTAAAAGGCAGCAGCAAGCTTGAGGGAAGACATTTTATCAGCTTGGACTTTCTTAAGTATCTGGCAATAGCCATCGCTCTTCATTTTGTATGGAATTCGGGTATCGTTCTAATTGACTTTGGAGTCTTTGGAAGCCTCATGCACTTTATATTGATAGCCCTGGCATGGTTTACATTACTGATCCTGATCAACAAAGGCATCCGCCAGATTGTTAGGGTATCCACAGGCGAAGAGGCACAATCCGGAATGCCTCATAACGGAAAACTTGTGCTCTATGGTTTAACGGGTGAATATGCAGGCAAGATCTTCCCACTGAACAACGGAAAGATCGTCTTTGGCCGTGACACAAAGCTTGCCAACATTATTTTCCCTCAATCGACTAAAGGCATAAGCAGACAGCATTGCAGTCTTAAAATAGAGAACGGGTCTCTATGGCTTAGTGATGATAGCTCTTCCTATGGCACTTTTTTAGGATCCAACCAGCGTCTGACTCCCGGGACGCCGGTTAAGCTTGAAAGCGGTCAGCAGTTTTATTTGGGGAGTCGCCAGGCTGCTCTGTTTGAGATCAAATATCAATAATTCCCGGTGGTGAAATTTTTGGATTTTAACAAGCTATGTCTGAAATGTATGCGTGAAAGCGTAATTGATGGCCAATGCAAGAATTGTCAGTCAACTGCTGGTTTTGATCAGATGCCTGCATTTGCCCTGCCGTTGAATACCATTCTCCATGGCCGATATCTGATCGGAGCCGTTTTGGGCCATGGGGGCTTCGGAATAACCTATATGGCTTATGACCTTAAGAACAATGAGCGCGTTGCCATCAAGGAATTCATGCCTGACGGTCTGTCAACAAGAGTTCCCGGTACCACGGAAATGACTATACATACGAGCCGAGACGATTATGAGTACGGATTGAAAAAATTTCTTGAAGAAGCGCGTATGATTCACGTTTATCGGGACAATCCACATATTATCTCCGTAAGAGCTCTGTTCGAAGAAAATCGAACAGCTTACTATGTGATGGAATATCTTGATGGCTGCGATTTAAAAAAGTACATACAAAAGAAGGGCGGAAGGCTTCCCTGGTCGGAGGCCATTAACCTGCTCCTTCCGATTTTTGACGCATTGGATCAAATTCATAGCCAAAATGTCATTCACCGGGATATAAGCCCGGATAATATCTATGTTTGCGGAAACGGTAAGGTAAAGCTCCTGGATTTTGGTGCTGCAAGGGTTGCACTTAAGGGAAAGAGCCAAAGCCTGTCCATCATATTAAAAAGAGGATATGCGCCTGAGGAACAATACCGCAGCCATGGAAAGCAGGGACCCTTTACGGATGTGTATGCACTGGCCGGAACGCTTTATTTCACTATCACCGGCACCATACCGCCGGAAGCCACTCAGAGGATGTTTAAGGATGAGCTCACCCCGCCATCGGTCCTCTGCCGGGAATTACCTCAGCACATGGATCGGGCTATTATGAAAGCCTTGTCTGTAAAGGCCCAGGACAGATTCCAATCCATGGGTGCCTTTAAGGCAGCCTTAACTGGAGTTTCATCTGCGTCGTCCGGTACGTCATGGCCAGAAGAGAAGCCTTCAGCTTCATTAAATGATGATAGACAGATGGAAGAGAAACCAAGAGCAGCTGCATCAACTACTGCGCCAGCCGATATAGGAAGAAGATTTGCTGCGCTCATTATTGACGGGCTTATTCTGGCGGCAATATTCTACGGATTACTCCTGAATTTGCTCGAGCTGGATACTATAGGAGGCCTTTTCTGGGTGCTTTACCTGCTGAGTGTAGCTTATGGTACGGGCTGTGAGTCATCAAAGCTCCAGGCTACGTTTGGCAAGCGGATTATGGGCCTAGCTGTTATTGATAATGCAAGCCAGCCTTTAACCTTTAAGAAAGCCTTGCTGCGTAACGCAGTCAAGTTTTCAAACACCTTGTTCAGCGCTTTAGGTTCAATGGAGCTGGGTGGTCTTATCGGTATAGGAAATGGCGGTGTATGCTTGATAAACAAAGAACGGTCGGCGGGCCATGATTTGATTGCCAAAACCTGCGTAACAGCTGCAGCACGCAGCCAGCAATTAGGTCAGCAGGGTCTTTCCCAAATCCATCATACCCCGGAACAGCCTCAGTGTAATGTAGTCATTCCTTCTGCCAAGCCCTCCGCTCTGGGAATTGAAGGTCTCTCGGGATATTATGAGAATGTCTTTTTTCCCTTATCAGAAAAAAGGGTGGTCCTTGGCCGAAGTGCGGAAAAATGCCAAATCATTTTCCCTGATGATAGCCGAGGCGTCAGCCGGGTTCATTGTGAGCTTTTACTGGATAAGGAGGCTCGTACTGTTTACATAAAGGATTTAGGGTCTTCCAACGGCACTTTTGTTTCGGGCATAGGAAAACTTCCCGGTGAGAAAGGTGCGGTGCTCAATGAGGGTGACTGCTTTACAATAGGGGAGAATCATTCCTTCAGAATAAAGGCTACACGAGGCGGATAAGAAGAGAGGAAAAAAGAAGATGATTTTTAGAATTGCTCAAGTCTGTCAAAGGGGAGGCCGCAGCTATAATGAGGACTGTGCCCGTTTTGAAGTAAGCGGATCAGTGATGGTATGCGCTGTTGCAGACGGTCTAGGGGGGCATGGCGGTGGTGATATTGCTTCACGGGTAGTCGTTGATACGCTTGTGGATGGTTTTATGCAGAAGCCGGAGCTTCAGACCAAGCATATTCGTCAATTATTCGAGAAGGCCAATCAGCAGGTCATCAGTAAGCAAACGGCCTCTCTAAAAATGAAAAGTACTGTAGTTGCATTGTTCTGTAATCAGGGCTCAATGATAGGCGGACATATGGGGGACTCAAGACTATACCGTTTTACCGGTGGAAGAAGGACCTTTCAGACTGAGGATCACAGTGTTTCACAGATGGCCGTAATCTCCGGTGAGATCCCTCCGGAAAAAATAAGATTCCACGAGGACAGGAATAAGGTTTTACGGGCTCTGGGAAACGATTTGACTATAAAGCCCGATATATGGGAATCAGAGGGTAGGCCGGGGGTGTTTGAAGCCTTTTTATTATGCACTGACGGCTTCTGGGAACATGTTCTTGAAGATGAAATGGAAATCGATCTTGCCAAATCTAATACGCCTGATGAATGGATCAAATACATGGTAGAACGCCTAAGTAAGCGAGTGAGTGGGAAGAATGATAATTTCACTGCCCTTGCAGTATTTGTCCTGGATCCATCCGATGAAATCACCATAAAGGAGTGGTAATGTGAAAGCTTTAAAGGGTTTATTCCTCTTAATGATGATTTGCTCAATAACCATTCGTATGCCAGTCTATGCTGTTGATGCGCTGACAATCAATTTGGAAGGTTATTTTGAAGATAATGGCACCATGAATGTTTTTTTCAATACTAACCTGGAAAGAGACGTCAACAGAGATGAGCTTCAGCTTTCTCTGGGTAATGCATCTATTGCCATCAACGAAATAAATCATCTTTCTGAATCACAGGGAGGTGCTTCTTATCTGTTTCTTGTGGATGTATCCGGTTCCATGAGTGATAAAAAGCTCAATGAAGTGAAGGAAATATTGACGCAGATTGTACATAGAACAACGGATAAGGATAATATCAGTATTTTTTCAGTGGGAAACGAGGCCTACTCGAATCCTTTTGTTTCGACAAAGGAAGAGTCCTTAAAGCAGATTGATTCCATCAGCAGAAAATCAAAAGAGGACACCAACCTCTATACCAGTATAGTCAAGGGGCTGGATGTTTTGATGTCAAGTGATAAGGCTTACCCTAAAAAATGCCTTGTGATATTATCCGACGGTGATGACGACTACACAACGGGCATAACCCTCGATGAAGTGTATAGGAAAATTGATAAATGCCATATTCCCATCTTCACTGTGGCCATGATGGAGAGCAAACCGTCAGATAGAAAGGTAGAGGCCTCCAAAACGCTGGGAAGCATCGCACGCAGGTCTCCGGGCGGGCTTGATCTCGTTTTTGGACTGGATCAAACGAGGGCTTCAGACCTCACTTTAAAAATACAAACCTCAATAGAAAACAGTTATGTTATAAAAGCGGACCTTTCAGATTATCATTCGGATGGTAATGAGCAGGTTCTGAAGCTCGACATTATTGTCCCCGATCATGGGAAAGCAAGCGATAGCTATACCATTCCAACCAACGGATTGGGTGTAAAAAAAGAAGCAACAGCACCTCACCCTACCCCGGAAACGACAGATAATCCTGATCCTGTATCCGGTACAGATGGTGATCCGGGAGTCCCCACCCTTATTATTGTTGCGATAGTATTAGGATTACTGTTCCTAGTGGTGGTATCAGCAATTTTAATAGGCAGATGCAGAAAAAGGAAAAAGCAGACCTCTATTTCACTTGCTGAGCAACCTCAAGTAGCTTTTCAGGCAGAAGGTTCAGATGCTTCAACCGGGGATGCCTCAGAATCAGAGCCTGCCCCCCTTACGAATCCCGGTACTGAACAGGTTGTACCCGAACACCAGGAACCCGATGTGACAGTGGTTCTCACAAAAATGGATATGATGAATAATCAAGTCTATATGGTGGACATTTATGGCTCTGTGATCATTGGAAGAAGCACACTAAAGGCTGGATTGGCGTTCCCGGAGGACAAAAAGCTTTCAGCTGCTCACTGTTCACTGAAATTCTCCTCCAACAAGCTCTATATAGCAGATTTGAACTCTACCAATGGAACATATGTTAACGGTGTACCCATCAGGCAGGAATACAGGTTGGAAAAATCAGATGTGATTTCTATTGGATCCCTGCAATTCAGGATCAATTGGTGAAATATTTGACAAATCTTCATTTTTATTATTTACAAAAATGAAAAAAAGCATCAAAATAGAAGAATCATGCCATATTGAGGTTCGCCTTTATGATTTTCACAATTTTTATATGGGTTCTGGCCCTGTTAATCTATATGTCGAGTCCTAAAAATAAAGCGAATAAATGGTGCGCTATTAATGCGGCCATTTGCAGCCTCGGTACCTTTAAAGAGTATTATTACGATGATCTGGTTCCAATCCTTCAAAACCAGCTTCAGCTAGGCATCAGCTATGAGATGTATACCCAAATTTATTCCGTAATGACGGCTATCGTCTATCACCTGGCTTTGCCAACAAGCCTGTTGTTTGTGTTCTATTTTTGTGGTTTTGAAAAAAGGTATTCTGCTCAATTTAACGGGTTCAAAATAGGAATCTTTTTACCTTCTCTTGTGCTTCTGCTTATTTACAGCCCACTGAAAATGACATGGTATCAGCATAACGACAGAGTATTCTGGATCGCATTCACGGTCTATAATGTAGGGTATGGTATTTTTTATACCTATTTAATGCTATCTTCTATTCTCCGGGAAAATAATGCTCAGGCACGAAAGCAAAAAAGACTTGTGGCCATTCTTCTTTTACCGGCCGTATGGTTTTGTCTCATTACGACCTTCATTATTCACAGCCTGGGTATCAGAGAGCTGTTCAAGCTGTGGAAAGGAAACACCCTTATATTATTCGGAGCCATTCTTTTTTACATTGTGATGGCTTTCAGAGAAGGTATTATGGGACTACGCCTCAGAAGTGAAAACTACCGATGGAATTCCGATATGCATCTGATCAACAGAAATGCCCAATTCACGGGGCATCTTCTCAAGAATGAAACGGCGAAAATAGGATGGTGCCTGGAAAATTTGCAGAATAAATATATTCAGAGCGGATTTCCTGTTCCTGAGGAAATAGAGATCATCGGAAGGTCTGTTGCGCATCTGCAGAATTATAATCAAAAGGCGTGTCTTTATTCTGGAACGGTTTTATTAAATGAGCATCAATGGTTATTGAAGGATATTCTCACACAGGCTGTCCAACTCAACAGGGATTATATAGGCAAGTCGGTCGTGATAGATCTGGATTGCAAGGATGAGCCTTATATTTACGGTGATAGGACACATCTTGTTGAAGTACTGAATAATCTGATCCAAAATGCCTCAGATGTCATAATGGCTGACGGAGCCATCGATATAAAATGCTATAAGGAAAAGAAAGGGCCCTATTACTGTATTGCAGTTCATGACAATGGTCCGGGGATCAGGAAGGAAGTAATGGATCGTCTGTTCGAGCCGTATTTCTCAACAAAGAAAACGGATAGAAACTTTGGTTTGGGGCTTTCTTACTGCATGAATGTGATAAAAAAGCATAATGGTTATATAGACGTAAAAAGCAGCCCGGATGAAGGCACCACATTTTTTCTTCACATTCCGCTTAAGCGTATTACATATTCGGTAGATCAAAAAATTCAGGGAACTCCCTTGACCCAGCAAGAACAGACCTGCCAATGTAAATGAAAGGGTTACAGGTGCGCAGTATGAATAGCTCAGTTTATAAAAAGATAAGCGTAATGTCAGTGGAAGATGACCCCGATTTTCGGTTTCTGATCAACGCTCTTCTGGAACGGGAACAGGATTTTGTCCTTGCAGGGTCTGCCGATAATAGAAATGACGCGATTCAGATGGCGCGGAAGGTGAATCCGCAAATTGTTTTAATGGATTTAAACCTGGCGCCTGAAGAGGAGCTCGGAGGCATCGAAGCAGCCAAGGAAATACGACTGGTGTCCCATGCAAAGGTCATCCTGCTGACAGCTATTGAAGATCCTCAGCTATCCATTGAAGCCAGCAAGAAATCCTTCGCATCCGGATATATCTTCAAAAGCCAATTCGCTGATTCCTGAAACCATAAGAGCGACGGCCAGAGGAAGTACCCCCCAGGAGGATTTCATTAAAGCGCTTATCATTAGTGAACTGTCTGTCGCAGAGAAAACCGTTCTGGATATGATTCTGGGAAAAGATATTAAGCTTTTGTCTTCAGACAAAACCATAGCCAATCAAAAGACAAAAATATTTAAGAAGCTGGGTGTCAGAAGTGGGAATGACCTGATTCACCTGCTGGGGAGTTATCGGTCATTAAGGTGTTGATGGATGGGGAGTCTTTTAAGCAGTTAGGGATCTAGCATGAAAGGAGGGGTGCTTGTGAAAGTGTTTATGATAGGAGGCACCGGTTTGCTTGGCAGCGAGGCAGCAGCGGAATTGATCCGCAGAGGGCACGAGGTTTCCACCATTTCTTTGCCACCGCTGCCCGAAGGAGCGGTGTTGCCGCCTGAAATGAAAGTGGAATTCGGCAACTACATGGAGCTTTCAGATGAGGAAATTCGCAGGCATTTTACCGGCTGTGAAGGCTTTGTGTTTGCCGCCGGGGTAGATGAGCGGGTAGAAGGTCCGCCGCCTATTTATGACCTGTTTAAAAAGTATAACATCACACCGCTGGAGCGGCTGCTGCACATTGCCAAGGAGTGTGGCGTGAAGCACACTGTCATCTGTGGTTCTTACTTCTCTTATTTTGCCAAACAACGCCCGGAACAAGAGCTGACCCGCTGGCACCCCTATATCCGCAGCCGTATCGACCAAGAAAACATAGCGATGCAGTTTGCAGATGAAAGCTTCAACGTGGCGGTGCTGGAGCTGCCCTATATTTTCGGCACCCAACCGGGCCGCAAGCCGGTATGGGTGTTCCTTGTGGAAATGATTCGCGGTATGAAGGGTGTGACTATGTTTCCAAAGGGCGGCACCACTATGGTAACCGTAAAGCAGGTGGGGCAGTCCATTGCCGGTGCTTTGGAACGCACGAAGGGCGGGGTTTGCTGGCCCATAGGCTGGTACAACATGTCCTGGAAAGAATTCCTTTCCATCGTACACAAATACATGGGTGTACCCGATCGCAAGGTGCTTACCATTCCCAAATGGTTGTATGCCATGGGCAGCAAGGGACTGATGAAAAAGCAAGAGGCCGAGGGCCTGGAGGGTGGCCTAAACATGGTGAAATTTGCCGACCTGCAATGCTCGGACCAGTTTATCGACAAAAACCTTGGGTGTGTGCCGCTGGGTGTGCAGCCCGACGACATCGATACAGCCATTGGTGACTCCATCATGCTGTGCCTGGATATACTGGAAGGTAAAGTGAAAAATGTTGTTGGCATGAAGGGGGAATAAACTATTTTATTCCCCCTGTCCTTTTCGGGTTTTTCAGAGGCATGTCTCCCGATATATCCGGCTCCGCCAGTTAAAGGAATAGCTATTTACCGGCCTCTCTCATGACAATGCTCTGCATTTGATCCCACTTATGATCCATATCCATTACTAGCTTGAACTGAGTACGGCAACGATCCAGATTATGCTTTTCCCGATGAGTACGGAAATAGGTATCACCCGACAGATAATCGGTGAGGAAACGAACACCGCATTCGAGAGTCATCATTTTTGCACCGGTAATCAGGTTTTCAATTTCGCATTTTGTCAGGCTCTTTCCGCAGGCCGATAAGAACCCTTGCGTATACGCTTCAAAAAGTCGCAATGAAATTTCAACCTTCGAAAGATCACGCTCGTCCTCCAAAGCAGTGGAAGCACCAAATCGAATCGAATCACCGTAATCATTTGCTGAAAATCCAGGCATCACGGTGTCCAGATCAATGACACAGAGGGCCTTTCGGCTTATCCTGTCAAATAGCACATTGTTCAGCTTTGTATCATTATGGGTGACTCTGAGCGGTATTTCGCCGGTTTTCTGCAAACTCATCAAAGTGCCTGCAAATTGCTCCTGAGAAAGAGCAAAGTCGATTTCCTCCTGCACATCCCTCGCCCTATTGCATATATCCGCTGCCACTGCCTTTTTAAAGGCTGTATAGCGGTTGGGTGTATCATGAAAACGCGGGATTGTTTCTGTAAGCGTATGGGCAGGAAAATCTGAAAGCAGGTCTTGAAATCTTCCGAATGCCAAGCCGCTCTCCTTAAAATCATTCAACGACTCAGCCAGATTTAGGGACAGGCTGTCAGTGATAAATTCGTATAATCTCCAATACTCCCCGCTATTG
>JAEYPI010000031.1 GCA_023410885.1 Bacillota bacterium | reverse complement strand
CAACCAATGTATACGAATACGATTATCTCATTCTAGCTATGGGCAGTTCTCCTAACTTCTTTGGTATTCCGGGCTTAAAGGAGCATGCCTTCACACTCTGGAGCTTTGACGACGCTGTTAGAATCCGTGAGCATATTAAGAAGTGCTTTACCCTTGCCAGCCAGGAAAAGAATGAAGCTGTCAGAAGACGTCTTCTCACCTTTGTTGTTGCAGGTGCAGGGTTCACCGGTGTGGAAATGATCGGTGAATTGGCCATTTGGACAAAATCCCTCTGTAGGGAATTCAAGATTGATCGTAAGGAAGTTCGCCTTACCATTGTCGATATGCTCCCCCGTATCTTGAACACCTTACAAGAGCCCAACTCTAAAAAGGCACATCAGTATCTGGAAAAGAAGCTTAAGGTTGAGGTTATGCTCAATACGAAGATTAAGGCTGCTACTGAAAAGGGCCTGGTTTACGAAGGCGGCGAAATTGAATCCGAAACCATTATTTGGGCTGCAGGTATAAAGGCTTGCGATGGCGCCGATTGCCTCCTTATTGAAAGAGCCAATGCTCCTAAACGAATCAAGGTTGATGAATTCTGCAGAACTGAGCATAAGAATGTCTATTCTGTGGGTGATTTAGGCGGTTTAGCAAATGATGAGGGACGTCCCTATGCCGCGATGGTTGAAAATGCCATTCAAACAGGACATGGTGCCGCTGAGAATATTCTTAATGATATCCGTGGTAAGGAACAGAAGAAGGTAACCGTTGAATTCCATGGCACTATGGTCAGTGTAGGTAATTACTTCTGCGTATCAGAAATCATGGGTAAGAGTCTGCCTGTATGGCTTTCCATACTCATGAAGTTCTTTGTCAACATTCATTATCTCTGGGAAATCACAGGCTTTAGAGGCATTTCCAGATATCTCTATCATGAAATTTTAGAAAGAAGACAGAAAAAGAATATCGTTGAGCAACATTACTCAACCCGTATGCAAGCCTGGTGGCTCACTCCCCTGCGCCTCTTCCTAGGCGGAATGTGGCTGTATGAGGGCATTGTGAAGATCACCGACGGTTGGTTAAATTCACCAAAGCTTGCTGCTTTCTTGGGCATGGCCACTGATGCCACAAGTGCCGCTTCCGGATCGGGGGCATTTGTCACACGACTTGATGAAACAGTAGCTATTAAAACAGGAATCCTTAATTTCTTCATGGGAACAGAGAGTCGCCTTGTAGAGGGCGTCGAAATTAGTGCACAACACTTTGCTAAGATCGAGCTCTTCCATTTCGGGGATTTCAGTCTGGTTCCTTGGTTTCTCCAAAATGTAGTGCTGGCCAGTGATGGCTTGGCCATGTTCTTTCAGGTTCTCGTTGTGATTCTTGAAATCCTGGTAGGACTTATGCTTTTAGGCGGTGCCTTTACCTTCCTTGGTTCCGTTGTTTCTGTAGGTTTATTGTTTATGTTCTTCTCCTCTACAGGACTTTACGAGGAGAGCTGGTGGATGCTCTTTGCTTCTATCGCAACCATGGGTGGCGCTGGAAGAGCCTTTGGCTTGGATTATTATATTATTCCATATCTGAATAATGTATGGGAAAGCTACTGGAAAAACAGAAAGTTCCGTCTCTTCTTTAAGCGCAGCCTGGACAGATTTGATTAATGGTCTGATGGCGTCATAAATGAAGACATTACAGCATATGTCTAGGAGGTCGAAATCTTTGTGGGACCAATTTCCCATTATTAAAGAAGAGCTGGCAGCATTTGAGGACTATCTAAGTACCAAACTTGCGTCCAGAAATCAGTTTTTGGAATCAGCTTCAAAGCGCATGGTATTATCGGGTGGTAAAAGACTACGCCCGGCCTTTACTATCATTGCTGCACTTCATGGTGATTATAACCGTGAACAAGTTTTCCCTGCGGCGGCCTCGGTTGAAATCCTTCACACTGCAACCCTTATTCACGATGATATCATTGATAACGCCAAAACTCGGAGAGGGCAACCTACCCTCTCTGAGCGGCATAGCAACAATCTGGCGGTCTACACCGGCGATTATCTGCTTTCTAAATCCATGAGACTTCTTCTTGAAACAGGGTTAAAACCTGAAAAGCTAGATGTTGTGGCAAGGGCGATTTCTCTCCTATGTGAGGGTGAGGTCGATCAATATCTCAGCAAATACACACTTGAGAGTGTGAACCATTACCTGAAGCGTATTATAGGAAAAACAGGTGTACTGTTCTCTGCTTCCCTGGTATTAGGCGCTAAGACAGCCAATCTATCCGATGATGTAGCGAGACAGCTGGGTCGATTTGGTAATAGCTTTGGAGCCGCCTTTCAAATTCGTGATGACCTTTTAGACATCCTCTCAAACCAGAAAATAGAGGGAAAACCGGTACTCAATGATCTTAAAGAGGGAATAGCAACCCTTCCCGTTATTTTGGCGGTGAAGAACAATCCCGTCCTTAAGGAACAAATTGAGATTTACTTTAAGGGAAATGGCGAAATAAATAGTTTACTTAAGCAGATTATCGCCTCAGGTGGTGTTAAGGACGCCGAACAGCTTAAATACCGCTACATTAAAAAATGTAGGGGTTATCTTGAAAAGATTCCCTACTCCCCATTTAACGGTGCTCTGAATGAGATTGTGGGCTGGCTGCAAGCCTAATCGACATTCTTAAGCATAAATTCCATATATATCTTAAGGAGGGTATTATGAAGAAAGTACTAGCACTCACTCTGGTGGCAGTTCTTCTTGCAGGCTGCGGAGCAGCTTCTGTAAAGACAGGACTCGGCCACAACATCTCCATTGCAAAGTCAAAGGATGCCACAGCTGAAGCTGCAGGCGTTGCACAGGTTGACACCGTTATGGCCGCTGTGACCTTTGACTCTGCCGGAAAAATCCTTGGCGTTTCCATTGACAACGCACAGGTAAAGGTTAACTTTGACAATACCGGCAAAGTGACTTCTGATCTGGCAACTGCTCCTAAGACAAAGGTTGAGCTTGGCGCTGAATACGGCATGATCAAGCAATCCAAGATCGGCAAGGAATGGTTTGAGCAGATTGCAGCCCTTGAAAAGTGGATGGTTGGCAAGACTGTTACAGAGGTAAAGGCACTTAAGACTAAGCAGGTCGACGAATCCCACCCTGCAGTGCCGGATATCGCAGACCTTACTTCCAAGGTTACCATTACAGTTCAAGACTACCAGGCTGCTGTAGAAGAAGCATTAGCTAACGCAAAGTAATTTTTAAGCTACATAGTTTCCAAGAAACCCCTTCTTACTGAAGGGGTTCTCTTTTCAAATATGAGGTGACGTATGAAAAAAAAACTTACCCTGGGATTAATACTCTGCTTTTCGCTTCTTCTATGGGGCTGCACAGAGAAACCAAATACTGGCTACAACAAATACACCTATGAATTTATAGGAGCCTTTGATACAGTCATCCAATTTATGGGCTATGCGAAAAACCAAGAGGAATTTGAGATCATGACTCAAAAGGGTCAGGCTCGTTTTATGGAGCTTCATCAGCTCTATGATATTTATAACGATTATCCAGGAGTGAATAATGTCAAAACCATCAATGATAACGCAGGAATAAAGCCTGTTGAGGTTCAGCAGGATATCATAGATTTAATAAACTTCTCCACGGAATGGTATCATCAAACCAATGGCATGTGTAATATTGCTTTAGGCTCCATGCTCTCCATTTGGCATGATTATCGGGAAGCTGGGACCGACAATCCTGAAAAAGCTGAGATCCCCCCTATCGCTGCGCTACAAGAGGCTATGAAGTTTACGGATATCAGTAAGGTCGTCGTTGATTCAGATAAGAAAACGGTTTTTTTAGAAGATAAAAGCATGCGCCTTGATGTGGGTGCTGTGGCTAAGGGCTATGCCAGTGAGGTTGTGTCAAAGGAACTGAAAGCAGCAGGCTATAACAGCTTTATTATTAGCTCTGGTGGCAATGTCCGAACGGTAGGACAACCCTTGGATGGAACACGAACAAAATGGGGCATTGGTATTCAAAACCCTGAGGGTAACCCGCTTGATCCCAATGATCCTCCCCTTGATATTGTATTTTTAAGGGATCAATCAGTTGTTACCAGCGGTGATTATCAACGCTACTATAAAGTGGGAGAAAAAACATATCATCACTTAATCGATCCCAAAACCTTGATGCCAGCTGATTATTATCGGTCTGTAACAATTGTCACAGAAAACTCAGGTCTTGCTGATTTTATGTCCACAACACTGTTTTTAACTCCTTTTGAAGAAGGAAAACAGCTTGCCGACCGTCTCGACATTGATGCTATCTGGATCATGAAGGATGGTACCATGCGGACCACTGATAACATCAAAAATATGATGAAAAACCTAGGCGGTGCTAAAAGCACCGACTAACTAACAAGTTGGGGACGGTTCTTGACTTGCTAGCAAGTCGAGAACCGTCCCCACTTGCTACCCAAGCTAGCAAGCAATATTAACCAAAAAAAGAGGTGCTCCTATGAAAATTAAGGATTTCAAATTTGATAAGGGCTGGAAGGTTCTGATTTACTTTGATATCCTACTCCCTGTTCTACTCTATCTTTTAGCGTGGCTTTTGAAAATTCCTCAACTGTCGATGCTATTTCACTCCTATGAAATTTTCATTATAAGCCCCATTCCCAATTTTCAGGCCTTGACTGGAATTTTAGGTCTTTTGTTTCACATTGGGGTGTTGGGCTATACCTTGATTAAAAAGAACAAAAAAGATTTTGCCCTGAGCCTTGTTATTTCCCTCGTGGTCGCCGCCTTTTTTTGGTTCGAGCTCAATTACGTCATTCTCAAGCCCCTCGTTTTTGCAACGCTTTAATGGGAAAGGAATTTTGATTGATGAAGCAGAAGGTTGATGTTTGGTATCTCGGGCATTGTGGCTTCGCAGTTAGCGTTTTAGATACCCTCCTCATTTTCGACTATTATATGGACCATTGCGAGGGGGTTCGTGCTCTGACTTCAGGGGTGATCGTTGCAGAGGAAATAACCCATAAAAAGGTCCTGGTTTTTTCCTCCCATCAACATTTTGATCATTTTAATCCCCTGATTCTTACTTGGAAAGATAAGCTTCCCCAAGCTGAGTTTTTTCTATCCTCCGACATTCCTCAAAAATATCATACGGAAGGCCTCCATCTTCTCAATCCCTATGAGGTCTATGAAACAGAGAATCTTACCATTAGAACATTTAAATCGACTGATGAAGGGATCGCTTTCTTAATAACCCTTTATGGTATTACGCTATACCATGCTGGGGACTTGAATTGGTGGCATTGGGATGAGGAGCCAGCAGATTGGAACGAGGATATGGCAGCCCGCTTTAAGCATGAAATTGCCCTTATTAAAAGCTATCCTATTGACATTGCCTTTCTCACAGCTGATCCCAGGCAGGAAGCAGCTGAGCTTTGGGGGATTTCTTATTTTCTTGAGCAGGTTGAAACGACTACGGCATTCCCCATGCATTTTGGAGATGATTACAGCATTATGGAGCACATACGCGATCAATCCGTTGATAACCCCAATCTGAAAAAAATAAATCTTCTCTCGGTACGTGGACAACATTTTGAATTGATGATCTAAGTAGTTTGCTTAAAAAAATCATATTTCTGGGGGAGTTCCACTCCCCCATTTTCAAACTCTATATCTCAAATGGCTTGTTCATGGGCTGATGATCGAAATGCCTTCTTTTTTCCGCATAGTCGGCTACAACATGACCATCCCCTATGAGCTTATATTTATAGGTTACCAGCCCATCCAATCCAACGGGGCCTCTGGCATGGATTTTATTGGTGCTTATGCCTACCTCAGCTCCAAAGCCATATTTAAAGCCGTCACTGAATCGGGTTGAGCAATTGGCGAACACATCACCGGAGTCCACATACTCCAGAAACCTTCCGATATTTGCCTTATTTTGAGATACAATTACATCGGTATGGCCAGAGCCATAGATATTAATATGGTTTATGGCTTCCTCCAAGCTTTCTACAACCTTGATGGACAAAATATAGTCCAGGTATTCAGTCTTCCAGTCCTCCCCGGTAGCAGGGTGGCATGGAATGAGCGTACGGGTTTTATCACAGCCTCTTAACTCAACGCTTTTTTGATCCATGGCCTCTTTTAATGCCGGAAGAAAAGCAGGCGCAATTTTTTCATGAACCAACAGGGTCTCCAGCGCGTTGCATACCGCGACATACTGGGTTTTGGAATCCACCGCAATAGCAACCGCTTTTTGTAGGTTGGCGTCCTCATCCACATAACAATGACAGATACCATCCGCATGACCTAGAACAGGAATTCTGGAGTTTTCCATAATATGTCGAACAAATTCATTGGAACCGCGGGGAATGATCAAGTCCACTGATTCATCAAGCTTCAGCATTTCCGTCACTTCATCCCGGTTTTCCAAAAGATTGATCCAATGAGCAGGGAATCCGACCTCCTGAGTTGCCGCCCTGATGGTATCAAACAAAATTTGGTTGGTTAAAGCGGCCTCTCTTCCCCCTTTGAGAAGAACAGCATTGCCGCTCTTTAGGCATAGGGTCGATATCTGAACCAGTGCATCAGGTCTGGACTCAAAAATGATACCAATAAGGCCAATGGGACAGCTC
>JAEYPI010000246.1 GCA_023410885.1 Bacillota bacterium | reverse complement strand
CTGCATATCTTCCGGCGTCAGTCCAGATGCCTTCACTTGGTATTACGAATTCCAGCGTTAATATCTCCATCTTTATTGCAATAGCAATAGCCATATTACTATATATTGTCTTGGAAAAGACAGTATTTGGATATGAGCTTAAAGCGACTGGATACAATAAATTCGCAAGTACTTATGCAGGCATGAATGGAAAACGGAATATCATTCTGACCATGATCATTGCCGGTGCCGCAGCAGGTCTTGGCGGAGCATTCGCCATATTAGCCCCATCTACCATTCCCGGCAGCAGTATGACTTATGAGCCTATCAATGTTATTGCTGCCAATGGCTTTAATGGCATAGCCGTAGCGCTTCTTGGCAACTCCAGCCCCATTGGCATTATTTTTTCAGCAGTTTTTGTTTCACATATTCAGCGGGGAGGAACACTTGTAAGCCTATTTGGATTTAAGCCCGAAATTATTGATGTTGTAATAGCCACTATCATTTATTTCTCCGCCTTCTCCATGGTTATGAATACTATGGTTGTTAGATTTTTAAAAAAACGCCCGGAAAAGAAACGGGAGGTCATAACAGAGGCTGTCCCTAATAGAGATGAAATGACACCTGATAACAAAAAGGAGGGAGCGTAATTTATGGATACACTCTATTATTTGATTCAAAATACGCTTCCGGTTGCCATCCCTCTGCTTTTGGTGGCGCTGGGCGGCATGTTCAGTGAACGTAGCGGTATCATCAATATTGCTCTTGAAGGAATTATGTTATTCGGCGCATTTTTTGGCTCCCTGTTTGTTTTCTTAGTACAGGGTACTGCCATGGATCCGCAGATTATATTGATTCTGGGTATGCTTGTTGCAGCTGTCTCGGGGTTAATCTATTCATTACTGCTCTCGTTTGCGGCTGTCAATATGAAAGCGGACCAGACAATAGCCGGTACTGCCCTCAATATGCTCATTCCTGCTGCAATTTTGCTCTTTGCCAAAATGTATTTCAATAGCGATGGTATTACAACAAATGTAACCTTTTATATAAGGAATGTGCCGATACTCAGCGATATACCGATAATTGGGGATATTTTCTTTAAGAATACGTACATTACGGTGTATATAGGTATTGTTTTGTTTATCATAGCGACTGTTCTTTTTTATAAGACTAAGCTCGGATTGCGTATTCGTTCATGTGGTGAGCACCCTCAAGCTGCTGACTCAGTAGGTATAAATGTACATCTCATGCACTATATAGGTGTTAGTTTTTCCGGTATTCTTGGAGGAATAGGCGGATTTTTCTACGCCGTTGGTGTTATGAATGGAAATACTAACGGACACACGGGTGTTGCTGGATTTGGTTTCCTTGCACTGGCCGTTATGATATTCGGTCAATGGGAACCATTTAGAATCTTATTAGCAGCATTATTCTTTGCTTTTATGCGTACGCTGGCCTATTCGGTCGCTCTCATACCCTTCTTGAGTGCGCTTAATATTAATCAGACCTTCTATAAAATGTTGCCCTATGTGGTAACCATGATTGTTCTTGCTTTTACATCCAAGCATTCAAGAGCACCTAAGGCAGAGGGTATACCCTATGACAAGGGTAAGAGATAGGGGAGAAAATAGTAGTATTTGAAAATTAGTTACATCAATTTAGGAGCTGTTGTGATGTGATTGAGGAATCATGTGCGGCAGCTCTTATTTATGGGTCTAGGCTTGTTGTGCATTCCGAAAGGAACGCACCCGAGGCTTGTGGTACATTCTCATAGGAACATACCTCTACTTGAGGGAAATAGTGGTTGAAACCAAGGTCATGAAAATGGTAGAATTCTTTATATAAGAGAAAACTTCTCAAACGGAGGTAATTCTATGAGTGATATCAAGTATTGCCCGTCCTGCGGTACGACACTTGCCTTATCTGCTGCTTTTTGTCATAATTGCGGGCAGAAGCAAAAGGTGTCCGAAGCCGAGCCCTTGGTTTCCAAGGAAAATACAGCCCCCGTAACTGAAGAACAAGCTCAATCTCAAGCGCAAGAACAATCTCTGGGGCAGTCACAAGCTCCAGAACAGGTTCAAACACAAATCCTGGAACAAGAGCTAGTTCTGAACCAAACTCATGCACAAGCACAAGCTCCAGAAAAAAAACCTGTACAAGCACAGGCTCCGGAACAAACCCATGCACAAGCTCCGGTACATACACAAACTCAAGCTCCTGCATCAGCTCAAGGCATGGTTCCTCCAGTACAGCAGACACAGAACCAGCCTGCTAACTATCCACAGCAGTCAGGTGCAAAGAAAGAAATCAAAAAGAAGAAATTTCCTTGGTTTTTTACAATCCTTTGGTTTATTCTATTTTTAGCTGTAGGCGCATGGGGCTATTACCTGTACTACCTGTTCAGTGTTGGCGGTGATTATCCGCAGTTTACAGAGGATGCTCAGAGAATTGTACTTTTTACAGTTTCCTTTGCAATCCTTATATACACCTTGAGCCTCAAGCTTACCATGAAAAAGCTGAAAGCCTTTCCTACTGTACTATTAGTTATTGCGCTCCTGGTTGTTTTTTACCTGTTTTGTATGGTGGAATTAACAGATGGAGACTGGCTTCACGATACCATCAGCGAGATAACTGACAACATATTGCCAGCATTCGGAGAATAGGAGGGGCTTTTAACTGTCCCTCACATGGAGAATTTTATGAGTATAGAAAAATACATAACCCTGGCCCGCAATTTGGGGGCCGATCATGCAGTTGAGTTTCATATTGATCAAATTGCCTTTGATGCCCGTACCCTACTCAAATGCATGTTTGGCTGCTCAGATTGGGGCTATGGTCATACCTGCCCATCTAGAAAAGGCTCCTTACAGCCATGGGAATATGAGAAGGTCCTGCGAAACTTTAAAAGGGGTATTATCATTCATTCAACTGATAAGAAGATATCCCAGGATGTCTCCTTTGAAATTGAGAGGCAGGCTTTTATTGACGGTTTTTATTTTGCCTTTTCAATGAGCGACTGCTCCTGCTGTGAAAAATGTACGGGCTTTGCGGGCGCTAAGTGCGCTAATCCCCAAAAAGCTCGCCCAGCCTTTCACAGTGTGGGTATTGATGTTTTTAAGACCGTCAGACAGTTTAATCTCCCTATTGAAACCCTCAAGGAGCGAGGGGAGACAGCAAACTGGTATTCCGCTGTGTTTATTGATTAGCCAGAGAGGCTCTTCATAACTGAAGCATCAAAAACCATGGCGGACTATATAGAATCTGATAAAGATGATATATTAAAATCGCCTTACTCTCGGGTAAGGCTTTTCTCTTTTTAATTGCCAAAGGCTTTAGGAAAATGGGGGGACGTTTGATGCTGTTGAACATAAAGGAGATAGTTTATCAATCAGATGAATATCATTCCGAGCTCGCTCTTCGGGATAGAATCTTAAGAAAACCTCTGGGATTATCGCTCTATGATGAAAAGCTTGATCAGGAGCAACAGGATGTTCATCTGGGAGCCTTTCAAAACGGTGCACTCCTAGGGGTTCTCATTCTCACCAAGCTTGAGCATGGTGACTTTAAAATGCGGCAAGTAGCTGTGGATGAACATTTTCATGGGCATGGCATAGGTAAAAGACTTGTCCTTCATGCCGAGGAATACGCGCGTAAAAAGGGAGCCAGTAGGATTGTCCTTCATTCCCGGAATACTGCCATTGTCTTTTATGAAAAGTTAGGCTATCAAACTGTGGGGGAAGAATTTACAGAAGTCACCATTCTCCATAAGAAGATGCTAAAGCAATTATAAACCTCCATAAACGAATGGAATTCATTAAGAGAGGCTTGATTTACCCTTTTCATCCTTCTAGAACCAATGGAAGCTCAACAATGAACTGTGCTCCCTCCGGGGTGCTTTGAGCCAAAATTGTTCCATTGTGCTTTTCGATAATGCTTTTTGAAATGGCAAGACCGAGGCCGGTGTTGCCTTTTTTGCCCTTATAAAATCGGTCGAAAATTTGTTTTTTTTCATTTTCATCAATGCCCGGGCCGTCATCAGTTATAATAAGAAGAACCTTTTCCTGAAAACGCTTCAGCTTAAGAGATACATAGCTTTGGGCGTATCGGATGCCATTATTGATCACGTTGGAGAAGCAACGCTCCAGTTTATCATTGTCGCCTATCACGTATAAGTTTTCTTCACAAAAATCAAGCTTGAGTGAAATTTGGTTAATCTCAGCTATGGATGTCATGCGATGGTAGAGATCCATTAATAAACCCTTGATATCTATAGCTTTCTGAGAATATATTTCTTCAATGGCATCCAACCGGGAGAGATAGAGTAGCTCTTCAACCATATGGGTCAGGCGCTTGGATTCATCCAAAATGATTTTTGCGGCGTCAGAACCATCCACCACTCCATAAAGAATGCCTTCAGCATGGCTTTGGATGGACATTATGGGTGTTCTGAATTCGTGGGAAGCATTCTGTAAAAAGAGCTTCTGGCTCTTGTTATGGGTATCCAGTTTCACGGCCATGGTGTTGATGTTGTGTACAAGCTCCTGAATTTCGTTATCGGCAGGAACATCAAGGCTATTGCTGAAGTTGAGCTCCGAAAGCTTTCTGATGTGGCTGTTTAATGCGGTGAGGGGTTGTGAAATTCTCCTTGAAAGGTAGTTGGAGAGGATAAGAACTGCGAGTGCTGAAACCGACAGAATAATAAGAAGAATAAAATTGATTGAACTCTTCATTTCATTGATTTTGTTAAAATTTGAATACACCAAGAGGGTCCCTAGCTTTGTTCCATTGGCTTGTTTGATAGGCTTGATAACGGCTACATAATGGATGCCTTTTTCATGAAGGGTTATATCATGGTCCATACCACGGCTGGCCATAAGAATCTTTTTGATAATTTCGATCTCATTTTTATCAGGTTTATCATCGAAATTGCTAAAAGGAGTGATGATATTGTTATCCTTGTCTATAAGGGCATATTCAGCATTGATTGTGGAGCTTGGAGCTCTCATGGCCCTCATGAGATCAATATAAGACGAAACGATTTCAGACTCGTTATTATTATCTATTCTAAAAGGATGAAGATGACGCATAAGCATTGCATTTTCAGCTCTTGATGCAATAGTATCAAGCTGCTTAAAAGTGTCTTTTTTAAGGTATGATCGTGCTACAAAGCTGAAAGCCATTGCGGTAATGGCCATTAAAAGCATAACGGTAAAAAGGTTAACCATAAAAATTCTTTTTCTGATGGTTCTCTTCATGATACACCCCTGATATAGGCTTAATTACTCATGGGTAAAGGCTTTTACTTTCTGAAAGACAGAAACCAAAGCCCCATACTGTTTCAATCATTACTTGAGAGCCGGCTTCAACCAGCTTTACTCTCACACGTTTAATCATATCATCCGTTGCTCTTGTTCCTGTATCGGTTTCAAAGCCCCATATCCGGTTCAAAAGCTCTTCCCGGCTAATGGCTCTATTTTTATTAGAAATAAGGTATTGCATAAGGTTGAATTCCATGGAAGTAAAATTAAGGGCCTTGTCATGGCATAAAACGATTCTGCGGTCAGGATAAAGGCTTAAATCTCCAGCGCTAATGCAAGGGGGTGAGTTTTCAGAGGACTTGTCAAGGGAGATTCTTCGGAAAATACTGCGGACTCGTGCCACCAGCTCCAAAGGGCTAAAGGGTTTGGTTAAGTAATCATCTCCCCCGAGATTTAATCCTAAAATACGATCAATCTCAGAATCTTTGGCAGATACGATGACAATGGGAACGGGGCTGAATTCACGAATAGCTGTGCAAAGAGAATAACCGTCGAGCTCGGGCATCATAATATCCAAAATCAAAAGATCGGCAGGCTGCTTTTTGAAGGCCTCCAGAAGCGTATGACCATCATAAAAGGACTCTACCCGATATCCCTCTTTTACAAGAAATGATTTCATAATATTGCAGATATTCACTTCATCATCAGCTATGTATATGAGCTTAGCAGTCATGCTGGCCCTCCGGATTTAAGAAGTTATTTGTGCTTTTATTATAGCACTAACATCTTGATAATCCGAGGTTTGCGTATGTTTTGCCACAATTTGCCTAAGCTTTGCGGAGATTTTTTTCTATTCTTTCATATAGAATGGATGTGATTATGAAGTAAATGCTACTAAAGGTTTTTATATGTTTGATTGGGAAGTACATCTTACGGGAGATTCTGTGAATCTGCCTAGACAATACCGGCATGGAGGGTTTATTCATGAAGTTTTTTAAGAAGAAAAAAAGTTTGATTATTTTTGCCCTGATTTTGGTGGCAGCGGTCATCGGCATTTTTCTATTACGCGGAAGAGCCGCCAAAACAAGTGCAGCAATCTCTGAACAACGTACGGCTGTGGTAACCAGAGGAACGCTTAATGTGACCTTATCGGGCTCCGGAGCAGTCAGTCCAACCCAGAGAAAAGATATTACAGTCAAAGTTGAGGGAGAGGTTGAAGAAAGCTTTTTGGAGGAAGGAAAAGCGGTTAAAGCCGGTGATATTCTTTTAAGGCTAAAGAATACCAACGCCCAGCTGGCATTGAAAAAGCTGGAGAATTCCATTAAGCAAAAGGAACTGGAAATAGGCGGACAGAATTTAAAAAATGGACTCTTAAGCATTAATGCTCCCATCTCGGGAAGAGTAACCAGCCTTGCAGTCAAGGAAGGGGATACGGTAAACAAGGGTACAGTACTTATGACGGTTGTGGATGATAATAAGCTCAAAACCAAGGTAACCTTTGAAAATGCTTCTTCATCACAGTTTGACGGTACAAGGACAGTGACCCTTCATATACCAAATTTCATGGCCACATTGACAGGAGAAATTGATTCCCTGGTTCAGGATGGATCGAATCTCCATGCCGTTGTATCCGTAGAAAACCCAGGAGCTTTGGAATCAGGAATGTCTGCCTGGGTGGAGGTGAAGATAGAAAGCGGTAGTATAACCAGCACCGAAGGCTTTCTTGAAGCGCATAATACAGTAACGGTAAAGGCCGACGCTTCGGGTTCTGTCTCTAATATTTTGGTTTTTGAGGGTCAAAAGGTTGGGGAAAATAATCTGTTGCTAACACTCTCAGGTGATGATTTAGTTTACTCTCTTGAAGAAGAGCAGCTTGCTCTGGAGCAATCCTACTATGAGCTCCAACGAGCCAGGGAAAATCTGGAAAATACTATTGTTCGTGCACCCTTTGATGGGGTCATAACATCAGTCACCGATATTTCAAAGGGCGACAGTTTAAAAGCCGGAACAACAGTGGGTGTCATCATGAATAATGATGAAATGACTTTCACTGTAAATATCGATGAGCTTGATATTTCACAGGTAGAGCTAGGACAGAAGGTTTTTGTTACAGCCGACGCCCTTGAGGATTCACTAGCTACCCCAATAGAAGGCAAGGTTACCGCTGTGGCTCAGGAGGGTACCAGCAGTAATGGCGTGACCAGTTATCTTGTTACTGTGACGATACCCGGAAGTGAAATGCTCAAAAGCGGCATGAATGTAGACGCGGTTATACAAATTCTCAGTAAGGAAAATGCCTTGTTGGTTCCCATAGAAGCGGTACAGAAGCAGGGCAATGGCTATATGGTTTGGGTAAAAGGTTCCCAACAGCAAAATCCACCAGCCAATGCTTCTCCGGGAGCGATCAGTAAGGGCGATAATTCACCCAACGGCCAAGAGGGGGGGCGGGTGCCTCCGGGTGGAATGAATAGAGAAAATATGACCGATGAAGAGCGCGAGGCCATGAAACAGAAATTTGAGGCTCAGGGTGGTTCTGGTGCTACTGCTCAGAAGAATAGACAAAACACCGAATCTGGTTATTATAGCGGGGCTGTTGCTGTAAGGGTGACCATCGGCAAGAACAATGAAACCTATATGGAAGTTACAGGAGGTCTAAGTGAGGGGGATATTGTTATTCTTCCTGCTCTGGTCTCCAGCTCCTCCAATAGTGAGAAATCATCCAATACAAATATGATGATGCCCATGGGTGGCGGCAGTGGACCTACCGGTGGGTTTGGCGGAGGTGGACCTACCAGTGGGTTTGGCGGAGGATCAGTTCCTGGTAATAGGAGAGGGAATTGAAATGATTAAGACAGAAAATCTCACCAAGTATTACCAGATGGGTGATAATACCGTTAAGGCATTGGATGGCGTAACGCTTTCCATTCCGAAGCAGTCCTTTGTGGCCATAATAGGACCTTCAGGCTCAGGTAAATCCACTCTTATGAATCTATTGGGCTGTCTGGATGTGCCTACCTCCGGGAAATACACGCTGGACGGGATTGAAGTGAGCGATATGAATGACAATCAATTAGCTCATGTGCGAAATACAAAGATCGGTTTTATCTTTCAAGGCTTCAATCTGGTTAACAAGCTTACGGCACTTGAAAATGTTGAGCTTCCTTTAATCTATGGGGGGATAAATGGTAAACAACGCTATAAAATGTCAAAGGAAGCTCTTGAAAGCGTAGGTTTAGGACCAAGATTAAACCATGTTCCATCGGAGCTCTCGGGAGGACAGCAGC